>JAPFCO010000131.1 GCA_026169505.1 Pseudogracilibacillus sp. | reverse complement strand
TCTGTCTTTGCTAATAACATGACCCTAATACACTTTTCTAAACTATTAGGTACATCTATTTCTCTCATGCACATTACTGGAACATGTGACCACCCAGGTAATTCTCTAGCAACTTTTGCCGGGAATGCTGCATTTATATCATCTGTTACTGTAAAAAATACATGTGAAATATTAGTAGGTTCGATATTGTTTTGCTGGACCATTTCTAGCACTAGTTGTCTTGTTTCATCCATAATGTCTTGCTCGGTATTTTGTGAAATAGTTGTTGCCCCTCTAAATCCCCGCATCATATGGCAGTCAACTCCTTCTTAAATGTTTGTAAATAAGTTGCTAATGTTGTTTCATCGATTGTTTCGACAGTTGGCTTACCTATTTGTTGTAATAAGACCATTTGTACTTCTTGATTTGTCGCTTTCTTATCTAACTTCATTAATTGAATAACTGTATCCATGTCGATGTTAAAAAGTGATAGTGGATAATGATTATCTGTTAACCAAGTTAATAATTCATTATAATATAAATCACGACCATATTTTTGTTCACTTACATGTAAAGCAAATAACATGCCAATAGCTACAGCTTCCCCATGTGTGATTCGTCCATAACCTAAAGTGGCCTCGATTGCATGTGCTAATGTATGTCCAAAATTAAGATATTTTCGAATATTCGCTTCTTTTTCATCTTTCTCTACGATGCCCGCTTTAACTTTTACACCTTCATATAAATGTTTTTTCAACTGTTCATTCGATATAGCTGATAATGGTTGGGCCAATAATTGTTGTAAAAAATCCTCATTTGATATAAATGCTTCTTTTACAAGTTCAGCATAACCCGAACGTATTTCGTTTTCTGGTAAGGTCTGTATCGTGTGAACGTCATAAATAACAGCTACAGGCGGATAAAAGTTACCGATTAGATTTTTACCTTGTTCATGATTAATAGCGACTTTCCCACCGACACTACTATCATGGGATAGAATCGTTGTAGGAACTTGAATATAATCAATCCCACGCATGAATGTCGCGGCGACAAATCCAGCTAAATCGCCAATTACTCCTCCACCAAGTGCAATAATTAAAGATTGCCGATCCAATCTATTTTCTAGCGCTACTGTTTGCAATTGATAATAGTATTCAATACTTTTTGTAGCTTCACCACTAGGAATTACTGTATGAACTACTCGTTGATCTTGTAATCCATACAGAATATCGTCTAAATAAAGTGGAGCAACTTGATCATCAGTAATAATAAAAATAGTCGTATATTTTTTAGTTAAATAATCTTGTATGTTAAAACGAATGTTTTCATCAATTGAAATGGTATAATCATGTGTCGAAGTTGCCACATGTAGTTGTTCCATTTAAAAACACCTGATTTCTTCACGGTATTCCTCAAGTGCTTTTTTCAATTGTGGAAATTGATCACTTGCGAATTGTTCGGTAATTGCTTTTGCTAATTCAAATGCTACGACATGCTCCATCACAACTGCAGCTGCTGGTACAGCACATGAATCAGAACGTTCGATACTCGCGTTAAAAGGTTCTTTCGTTTCAATATCAACACTTTGTAATGGTTTATAGAGCGTTGGGATAGGTTTCATGACACCTTTTATTACTAAAGGCATTCCGTTCGTCATACCACCTTCAAAACCACCTAAATTATTTGTCCGACGAGCATATCCGTTTGCCTCATCCCAAATAATTTCATCATGAACATCACTACCATTCATCCGTGCGGCCTCAAAACCAACGCCGATTTCAGCACCTTTGAATGCATTAATGCTCATCACACTACCGGCTAATTTAGCATCTAGCTTACGATCATAATGTACATATGAACCAATTCCCGCAGGCATTCCCTCTACATATACTTCACATACTCCACCAATAGAGTCTCCTTCTTGTTTAGCTTCATCAATTCGATCCATCATTTCTTGCTCCACTTCCGGATCTAATACTCGAACTGGTGAGTTATCTGAAATATCAAATCGTTCTTGTACCGATAGACCATCAATTTCTTTGGCACGAATACCATTTATCTCTTTCACATAGCCAACAACATTAATCCCTAATTGTTTTAGCATTGTTTTTGCAAGAGCTCCAGCTGCAACTCGTACAGTTGTCTCTCTTGCTGATGAACGTTCAAGTACATTACGCATATCACGATGACCATATTTTAACGCACCATTTAAGTCTGCGTGACCTGGTCTTGGCCTTGACACTACTCGACGAACTTTATCATCCTCTTCTAGAGGTTCTTCTCCCATAACGTCTACCCAACTTTTGAAATCATCGTTCGTTACGACTAGTGCAATTGGTGAGCCTAATGTATAACCATGACGAACACCACTCATGATTTCGACCAAATCTTTCTCAATTTGCATCCGTCTTCCACGGCCGTGCCCTTTTTGTCTACGAAGTAAAGAAGTATCGATATCCTCTTTTAATAATGGCATATTCGCCGGTATTCCCTCAATAATTGTCGTTAATTGTTTTCCATGTGATTCACCTGATGTCAAATAACGCATTTTATCCCTCATCTCTTTATTATTCAATGTCTATTCATCTTTTTGATAGAAAAACGTATCAAAAAGCTCCAAATTATATGTATGTGAATGGAAGATTTGCTCTGTACTACCTACAAATAGTATACCGTCTGAAACTAATGAGTGACTAAATCCGTTATATATATTCTGCTTTGCTTCATCAGTAAAATAAATGAGTACATTACGGCATACAATTAAATCAATATTTTTTGGATAATCATCTTTTAGTAAATTATGTTTATCAAAAGTAATGAATTTTTTAAGTTCATTTTCCACTCGATATTGATTATTATTATATGTAAAATATTTTGACTTTTTACTCTTTGGAATATTTTTTAAAGCTTGTTCTAAATATACCCCTTGTTTTGCACGGGCTAATGCATTATCGTCGATATCTGTTGCAATGATAGTAGGAGTAAGATGTGAAAAATGTTCTCGAAATAAGATTGCCAAGCTATATGGTTCCTCACCTGTTGAACAAGCTGCACTCCAAATTCTTAAATTACTTTTCTCCTTCGCTAACTTAGGAATAACCTTATCTCTTAATACATCCCATCGCTGGGGATTACGATAAAATTCCGATACATTAATCGTAATGCGATCGATAAATTCTGTTGATAATGATGCATCAAGAATCATTGCATCATAATAAGAGGTAAAGTCATGAAAACCACGTTTATTTCGCAGTGATGTTAACCTTCTTTTCATTTGGGCTTCTTTGTACAACCTCAAATCAATCCCAAATTTTTGATGAACTTTTGTGGTGAAATTTTCATATGCAGCCATGGTATCTGATTCCCTCTTTCAATAACCAATATGATAAACAGAACAAAATGAGTCATGAAAAATATATAATAGAAAGCCCCCGTTGAAAAACAGAGGCTACATGTTTATATTAGTAAATCCAAGATGAATCTTGTTTTGTATAGTCGACTAACTGGTCGTCTTCGAAGAACAAATTGATTTCACGTTTTGCACTATCTACTGAATCTGAACCATGAATAATGTTTTTTCCAACTGTTACAGCGTAATCACCGCGGATGGAACCTGGGTTCGCTTCTGCTGGATTAGTAGCACCAATCATGTTGCGTGAAGTTAGAATAACATCTTCACCTTCCCATACCATAGCAAATACTGGACCTGATGTAATAAAGTCAACTAATTCACCAAAGAATGGGCGTTCTTTATGTTCACCATAATGCTCTTTTGCCAGTTCTTCAGATACTTGCATTAATTTCGCACCAGCAAGCACAAATCCTTTTTGTTCAAAACGTTGAACAATCTCTCCTACCAAACCTCTTTGAACACCGTCTGGCTTTACCATAATAAAAGTTTTTTCCATCATAATTTCTCCTCTTCCTATTGGACTTCAATTAATACTAATGATTAACTGAGTGAATGTCATCATTAGCTAAATTCGCATGATGAAATTCACTGAACTGATAAAATTTTATCAAACTATGTAACATAATACAATTAATCCTAAAAACGTCTTTTGCCCATATAACTCGCAATCATCTGTAATGTGCGTTTGGCACGGCTATTTGGCAGGCTTCTCATCTCTTGCAATGATTTGTGTAAATATAAATTACTTAATTGGTACGATTGTTCCATTGCATCTGTTTCTTTTAATAATGTTAAAATAGGTTTGATATCTTGCTCGTTTATTTCTTCGCGATGTGTAAACAAGCTTTTTAATGCTTCATAAAACGAAGACTCATTCATTGCATAAAAAATGGGCAATGTAATATTACCTTGAATAAGGTCACTGCCAGTAGGTTTACCAAGTTCTTTAGGGGATGCAGTAAAGTCTAATATATCATCAATAATTTGAAACGACATTCCGACATTGTAACCATATCGGTACACTTGATTTGCTTGTTTCGGTGTAGCTCCAGAAGCAATAGCACCCAACTTACAACTTGTTGCAATTAATAATGCCGTTTTTCGTTTAATTCGTCGTAAATAATCACGTAATTGTTGATCAAGGTTGTATTTATCCTCAATCTGCGAAATTTCACCTTCCACCACTTGTACTAATGTTTTAGATAATACTCGATGAATTTTTGGATCTTTAATCGACGTAATTACTTCTAAAGCACGTGCCAACATATAATCCCCTGTATACATAGCAACGCGATCCCCATACAAATGTTTAACCGTTGGCTTTCCACGACGTAATGCTGCATCATCCACAACATCATCATGTACTAATGTTGCCATATGAATTAGTTCTAGTGCGACGGCAACTGTTTTTATTTCCTCTTTATTTTGTTCATAATTCCCAAAATGTCCAGATAATAAAACAAAAACTGGACGGATTCTTTTCCCTCCAGCACGTAGTAGTTGCAAGGAAGCTTCACGTAGTATTGGGTGTTCTGCGTCGATGATGTTCGTTAATGAATCCTCAATTTCTTGCAAATCTTTTTTCAAAAACCCATAAACATTCGATAATTTCATACTTTTCACCTTTTTATCGTGTTCTCAAAAGACAAACATATTATTTTGTCGCCATATGCATTGCTGCTACTCCACCTGTATAACTTTTAATTTCTACATCCAAAAATCCAGCAGATAAAAACATTGTTTTAAGTTCGTTCTTATTCGGAAAATCTTTGGCAGATTCGTGTAGCCATGCATATTCATCGTAACTTTTTGCAAATATCTTTCCAAAAACTGGCATAATAAAACGGAAGTAAAAATAATATAATTGTCTAAACCCAATCAGAGTTGGCTGTGATGTTTCTAAGCAAACTACTTTTCCACCAGGTTTTACAACACGATACATTTCTTGTAAGACCGTTTCATAGTCCGGTACATTCCGTAATCCAAATCCAATTGTTACATAATCAAATGAATGATCTGGAAAAGGTAGTTGCATTGCATTTCCATGGATGAATTCCAACTGTTTTAAGTCGTTTTCTTCCTGCTTCACTTGTGCAACTTTGAGCATGTTTTCGCTGAAATCTAAGCCAGTAACTTTCCCTGAATCTCCTGTTTCACCTGCTAATGCTATTGCCCAATCTCCAGTTCCGGTACATACATCTAAAATATTACTACCTTCATCCACATTCATTCTTTTTAAAACATCTTTACGCCAGGAAACGTGACGTTTAAAAGAAATAATTGAATTCATAGAATCATAATTATCATATATTTTCTCAAACACATGATGAACGCGTTCTTCTTTCGAATGTTCAGTCATGATCTAACCCTCTTCCACAATTGATGTATTATACGATAAAGAAAACTTAGCTCTTATTTCATTTTCAAACTGAATATTTTGATACGGTAATTGTAAAAGCATATTTTCTAACTGTGCTTTTTCCTTTTGAATCACATTATTCATTCGGTCACTCACATTATCTTGCGCATCTAGATCATGTGAATTATTTGCAATAAAGGTTGGAATGATACCATTTGTTTCGTTTTGTTCTCGCTGGAGTCGATTTAATAATAATACATTTTGAATAATTGCGACAACCTGTTGATCCAGCCCTAAATAACTTGCAACCTCTGTATACAAACTTGCTTCAACTTGAGAAATGACCTCGATAAATTCTTGCACAGATTCGGCTTCTTCGTAAAACAATATCATTTTATATTCGTTCATTTTTCGGATGGACGAGGCAAGCACCTGTATCATATTAACTTCTTCTAATTCAGAGAGCAATAAATAATATAGACCACTATAATAATCTCCTGCTAATACTGACAATTGCCTTTCTGTTTCACTCATCATCCAATCTTGATGGTCATTTGGAATGTGTTCATGAGTATCCAATGCCATCTGCACTAACATAATTGTAATAATATGCTGTTGCTTCATTTGGATAGGTATTGGAACATCTTGATATATATAAATTAAAATATCTAATTTATCCTCATCGATAAAGGGCTTTTTTACAAACTTTTCAACATATGGATGTTGAATTTTTTTTTCGATACTATGTTTTAATTCATTTGATTCCATACTTATAGTGTGCACTCTAAACCACCTATGCCCTTTCATCCAAGCATTACTCATAGTATAGCATATTTTCTCTATTATTAAGGAAAAATAGAATCTACGCTATTCAATAGATGATTAACTCATTTTTCCTAACTTATATCATATATTATAACAATAATGTGAATGATTTTAAAGAAAACTAGCTAAGGTTTGTCGAAAACTTTAGTAAAGCAAAAATAGTTTCGTATAAGTTCAGAGTTTTTCATATGTCTATTTTATCATCATTTAAAATAGACCACCCCATCATACGATAAAACAATGCCATAAAAGGCAATTATCTTTGAGTGGTATGGTCAACATTCACCCTTACACTTAAAAAAAGGGTACTTTTATATAAAATAAAAGTACCCTTTTGCTCTATGTAGCTTATTTTACAGCTTCTCTTAGAGCTTTACCAGCTTTAAACGCTGGAACTTTGCTTGCAGG
>JAPFCO010000193.1 GCA_026169505.1 Pseudogracilibacillus sp. | reverse complement strand
CCACCAATTAAATACTCATCTTGTGATGGTACAAGATAATTATCCCCTTCTTTAAAAACATTCACCTGTACTTCAACCGCATCTAAAATATCGGCATCTTCATACATTCCTGTTAGAATTTCCATATTCTCATCGATAAAGTTATCTTCTGTTACTTCTCCTGATTCAATCAACTCATACAACATATCATCTGTATCAGCATATATTTTCGTATCATTTAATCCTTCAACTGAAACAGTTACAAGAACTGCACCATCACCAGTTTCTTCTGCATCAACAATTTCGTATGTCGTTTCTCCTAATGCGTTTATAAAGGCATCCGCTAATGCTTCCACCTGTTCGTCTGTCACACCTGTACCTTCCATATTTCCTTTCGTATTTTCGATATAAATTTCTTTAAAGAAATCGCGTTGAACTTCTCCTTCTTCTTCACTATCTTCTTTAGACATCGACTCTGGGGCAGCATCTACAAATCCATCTGCATCTTGGAATATAGTAGCTTGAATTAGCGCATCTAGATAAGAAGCCGCTTCATTAGGATCAACATCATCAGAATTTCCCGGACTTGGTGTGCTTGTTGTAGTTTCTTCTAATGCTTCTATATCTTTGATATCATCGTATTTACTTAAAGAATATTGATGTTTTAAATTCATTTTCTCATCATTTTCTTCATATTTCATATTCCATTTCATTTGCTTAATTGTGTAATTTGAATCATCTAGTGTCATTTCAAACGATACATCATTTATTTCGATAGCTTCTTCAATGAGATCCATTTGGTCTTTAAACTCTGTTCCATATAAAGAAAAGCCGATATAACCTTTTCCGAAGTCATTACTTATTTCTTCATCTTCCTCATCCCCCACATACGTAAGAATGAGTTCGTCTTTATCTTTGTTTTTTTCTACTTCGAGATGATCGATAAAGTCTTCATCAAAGTCTTCTAATGTATCAAATGGATCGACTAAAAAATCAACCCGATGTGCGAATTCCTGATTGAAAGTCTCCTCTTCCATTTCCGCTACATCTCCAGTTGGTTCTTCGATCAGGACTTTATCATCCTCTTTGTATATAGCTATTTCCAATTCCTCAAAGTCATAGCGTGAAATATCATTTTTGAAATCTATTTGAAACATTCCTGAATCCGTATAGTCTGTTTCTTTTTCTTTATACTTTATTTCAACACTTTCTATGTCCTTCATTGCCTCTTTTGACTCTTCAATTGCTTCTTCTGATGTCACAGAACCAAAGCTACAGCCTGCTAATAATACCATCATGCTTAGGAAGGATAAAATTCCTCCACGAGTTAGTATTTTATTCAATGTCCTATCCCCTTCGATATGTAATATGTCTGTAATACACTCGTCATTATAAAGGACTCTTTGTAATAATCATATAGTAAAAGCTGAAGATAATTATTTTGACCTATATAAGATAAAGAATAACAGTACTTTAGAAGTGGGTTTCTATACCGCTACTAGAATGAATATTAATTCACTCTAGTAAACGATCATCTGCATAATTAAACAAGCATACATTTTTAGTGTATGCTTGTTTAATGGTTCTTCTTAATATAACAGACTCGACTTTCTCAGTGTGAAAATGGCTAATTAGCCCTAATAATATAAGATGGGTTAGAGGTGCAATACACAAATTGACGCTGGAGTAAATAGCCACTTTAAGAATGTCATCATCCAAATGCTAAAACCCATTTGATTTATTTTGCTATCATTAATTATCACTGCTGACGGAAACTGTGACGTAGTGCTAGGATGTTTTCTATACATAAAATACGGAGATACTAATAAATATCCATTCACACAAATTGATACAGTAGAAATCCGCATCCTGAATATATTTCGCTTTCCGTGGGCGAGTGTTGAGACCTCCTCGGGCTTCGCCCTGCGGGGTCTCACCGATCTCTTACTTCCCACAGGAGTCTTCATATATTCAGGATGCTAAGTTTTTATTGATTGAATCAGATTTTGTTATGAACCATTTCCCCACTAACATGCGATTCAGTAACAGTAAGTATAAGCAAATATTGTAGCCAAATAACATATCAGCGTAGGAAAAACACGGAGACTCCTGTGGGAAAGCGAAGTGCTTTTCCGAAGCGGCAGCTTCATACACTACCTAGGACTATGTCGCAGTCTATCTTAATTGTGAAATAGCAGTAATTTCTTAAAGTACCAACTGATTGTCACTAAGATTTATAAGTCGGTTAGTAAATGCAATCTAAATTAAATCTCACTGTTTTTTCAATGTATTTTATTCGTGCGAAAGTTAAGGATAAAACATATAATATATTTGATTCGTCCAACTTTCTCGGTATCACCATAGTCACCATTAAAATTGACTAACAAAGAACTAATTATTGATCCTGTAAATCGTCCATCATGAAATGCAGTAAACCTTCTACAAGCTCTTCCGTCATTTCTAATTCATGTTCAATGCCTATATCAAAATCTTGAACATCTAATAATGGTAAAATCAATCTTGCCGTGCGCTGATCTGTATAAATTGTCTCGGGTATTCCACCCATATCACTAAGTGCATGTAAAAGAGCTTTTTGTCCATAGTATGCATCTAAATGTTCTTCCAACATTTCTTGATAATAAACTTCGCCTGTTTCTTCATCGACAGCAATTGCTACAAAAGGAAAAAATGGGCGTTCTTCTTTATGCCTTTGAATAGGTACTGCTAAAGGAACCATAGAAAATTCAATCGAAGAGACTAACGGTTTGGTTAACTTATTCAAACGTTTAATCTCAAATTCAGATAACATCACCTCTTCTTCTCCGTCGTCATTCAGAAGTTCCTCTACTTCTACGATTTGACTCGTAAAATTAGATGGTTCTGTTTCCGATGCATCCATTCTACGTAATAATATCTTCTCGTCACTAGGGATTAATGGGAATGTTAAACCTTTTTCCAGCTCGTCCACCACATTCAATGATTCAGTCATCATTAATCGAGTCAACCGAGCTTCCTCCTCATTCATTGTCCATGGTACATATCCAGGCATTATACTTGTAAATATTGGCCATGATTTCTTCCCGCGAAAGACGGTCGAATGCGCTTTAATTAACTCATAATCTTTACCATCTATGTCATTTCGATCTTCAAATGTTACAAATAAGCTATGTCCTTGTTGCAATCCATCCAAGGTCACTTCTTCTCCTGACATAATCTCTAATAAAGCTAAAAATCCTTCTATCCCTATATAGGCTGTTATTCCTATTTGATCTTCTGAATGACCAATAACGGAACAAAAGATAAAGCGTCCACTCTCTGGATCTTTCACAGCGAATACATCTTGTTCTTTTAGTTTCTCCCAAGGTCTTCTCTGTGAAAATTCCTTTGCTATTTCGAAGGTCTTTTCCCATTCCTCACTCACTAAGTTTTGTTCTTCTCCCAACCAATGTTCTGTATCAGACGTTACATCCCCAGTGAACATAGGCTCTTCCTCATCAAAAACTGGAGTCCAATTTTTGATCGCTTCATTCACTTCTGAAACGAATAAATGATTATCTTCCATTAGTAAATCGAGACTTCCTTGCATCACGTCAAATCGGCTATCTTCAGGTGGAGCATAGTTTTCAGCCGCTATACACACTGGATAATCTATCGTTTTATTCGGTTCTATTTCCTTGATAAACTCGATAAGATGTTCCCAATTATCACCATAATCATATACATAATTTATATAATCGCTTGGCTTTTTAAACCATTCTGATAATTTTTCTTTTTTATCGTAGTGGATTATTTGCTTCGAATCATAGACAGATGCTTCTGACTGCCGCCCAGAGATCTCTATATGTTTTGTTTGTTTCCCGTTTGATTTTACGACATAAAAACCGTATAAATGACTTGCGGTCCAATCAAATACTGCTTGAATTAATTCATGTAATTCATAAAAACTCGCATCTTTTTTTATGTGCACTTTTCGCGAAACAGGTGCACCTACATCCTCTAGTGTTATCTTTAATTCATAAACCATCATCATACCTCTATTCCTAGTTTACACATTGACATTATCAAAGTCTCTTTGATGCTTATATCTACTATCATACTACTTTTTCATGATAAAAAGATACGAGAACATCCTTTTTTGATCATTTTCTACATGGGCACTTTTCTCGCATGAAAATTCACCGACATTTCTACATAATGTTTCATCTGTACTAGACACACTATCCCTATCGACTGCATTACTCTTGGTTTATAGCTATTGGAGAAATTATATACATAACATCAATCAAATAACTCTACATCAGCTTTTGCTAGATCTTAAATAATGGAATTTGTAAATGGACATAGGGAGCTACTAAAATATGTTCCAAGGCTTTCATAAAAAAACATAAAAACCCTCCAGACAATAGTGTACTGGAGAGTGTAACCTTAGGAAGTTTAGTCAGTCAAATTACTTGTTAATGTTACTTGCACCTCTTGTTCTTTGCCATCGCGGAATAACGTAATCGTAATCTCATCACCAATTTCCGCTTCGTTATATAAAAATTTACGAACATCTTTATCATTTTCAATATCCGTATCATTCATTTTCACGATAATATCCTCTTCTTTCAGACCTGCTTTACCCGCAGCAGATTGTCCATCGACAGATACAACAATCGCACCATTTTCAAGCTCATCTGGTAAAGACGGCATATAAAACGATGGGATTGTATGAATATCTTGAACACCAACTCCTAAATAAGATCGTTCTACTTGCCCATTTTCACGTAATTGATCGACAATTATTTTAACATCATTACTTGGTATGGCAAAGCCAAGTCCTTCTGTACGGCTATCAGCGATTTTTAAGCTATTAATTCCAATTAATTCTCCTTGTCCATTAATTAAAGCTCCACCACTATTTCCCGGATTAATTGCTGCATCCGTCTGAATTACGTCTAAATCCCAATCACCTGCAGCTGTTTTTACATTAATACTTCGGTCAATTGCACTGACAATTCCTTGTGTGACTGTACGTGATAAATCAAGTCCTAATGGATTACCAATTGCCATGACACTTTCGCCACTTCGAACGGCGTCAGAATCTCCAAATGGTAACGTTGTTAAGTCATCAACTTCAGAAACTTTCACAACAGCAATATCTGTTAATGGATCTGTTCCAACTAATGTTGCTTCAACTGTTTCACCATTATATAAAGAAACATTGACTTTATTTGCGCCATCGATGACATGGTGATTCGTTACAATATATGCTTCACCATCTGTTACTTCGTATATAACTCCAGAGCCTGTACCTTTTTCAACATCTTCTGTTGATTGCTGAAAAGGATCTTGTTGCTTGCCAATATTTGTAATACCGACAATCGCTTCTGATGATTGTTCAATCATATCTGCCACATCACCCTCATCAGCTGCCATGTTCGTAGTTCCTGACACTGGGGTGTCTTTTTCTACTTCTTGGACAATTGGTTCAACTTGGAGTATATCGGTTTGTGTCACAACTCCTAATGTAAGTATAGAACCAATGACACTAGCTGCTAACATATTGAAAAATCCCGTTTTTGGTTTGCGCTTCTTTTGTTTACTTGATGTTGATTCTGTTGGATCAGTTACTTCTTCGTTACTTTCTTGATCATTAAGAACATTTTGTTTCTGTATTTCCTCTTGGTCATTCGCTGATTGTTTATATTGATCATCCATATAACATCTTCCTTTATATTCATTTGTTAT
>JAPFCO010000374.1 GCA_026169505.1 Pseudogracilibacillus sp. | reverse complement strand
AGGACTAACGGTTATGGAAATAAAGCAGCAAACAAAACCGAATACTGCTGATGTTGAATTGGCATGCACAGCATTGAACACTGTAATAAAAAAAGGGGAAATTATTGGATTAACCGAAACCGTAGAAGTAGTGACTGAACAAGGCATTTATATTCACGGAGAATGGACAGGAAAGCTTTATAAAGAAGGAGAAGTAAATACTAATGAATGTTTTATAGAGGGTACGCCAAATGTGTATGCAAATAATAATCAAGTTGACCAGAAAACAACGACTTGCACACAAATGATTAATCGGATCCCGGATATTATTAATGCTCCTGCTGGTTATATCACTTACGAAAAGTTACCAAAATTAAAATACAGACATTTTCCGTTAAGTACTTATATAAACAATTAGCAGTAAATAGACGCTATGGAAATATTCATGGATTGTGTTTAATTTTATCTTAGTATCTTTCTGATGGCGTTACTGAAAGCAAATAATATATTAATAAATTTTAAAAGCAATTATAGTTTCTGTAATAGACAGCTAGATTAATTCATATTCTATTTTCCAATAAACATCTGCAAAGGAGGGAGATTTAATGGAACAAAAAATCGCTTTTATTGGCGGAGGTAACATGGCGGAAGGACTTATACAATCTATGGTAAAACATGCACAGTATAACCCGAAACAAATATATGTTTACGAATTAATCCATAAAAAACTGAATGCACTAGCCGAAAAATATAAAATTAATCCATGTGAAAGTGTAAAGGATGCTGTAACAGAAGCAAATATAGTTATCCTTGCTGTTCGACCACAAGATGCAGAAAATGTTAGTTATAAGATAAAACCTTACTTATCGCAATCAAGTATATTTGTGTCTATTTGTGCAGGTATTACAATTAATAAGATTAGATTATGGTTGGAAAAAAGCCAAAAAGTTATGCGTGTTATGCCAAATACATTAATAGGAACTAGTCATGGTTTTAGTGCAATTTGTATAAGTGAAAATAGTTTAAATGATGATGTAAAACAGGTGCGTAATATTTTTCAAAAGATTGGCCCTGTAATGGAAATTCCAGAAAACATGTTTGATGTATTTACAGCATATAGTTGTGCTAATCCTGCATTTTTATTGTATATAGTGAATGCATTCATTGACGCGGGTGTAAGAGCAGGATTTTCTCGTGATACTTCCCGGTCAATAATAATTGAAAACATGATTGGAACAGCAATTCAATTAAAAGAAAATGATAATCATCCATTTGAAATGATAGACACAATGACATCTCCAGCTGGGGTAAGTATTGAAGGACTTTATTCCATGAGCAAAGAAGGTATCTATGGTTCGATAATGTCTAGCATCTATGAGGCTATAAAGCAATCTGAGAGACTTAGTTAAATGCCTTAGTGTTTCATATAAAAAAACAGGTATGAAAATAAAAATTGTACCATCAAATTTAGCTACAGTAACAAACTCAAAGTTGCATCAATTATATAAATATTACCCCACATATCAAAGGTGATAACTGGAGGTAGAAAGGATTTGATTTATGTGTCTCATAAAAAGGAAAGACCAATAAATGAAGTAAATAGAGCATATACCTTTCTTCGCGATCAAACAATCAATTTTGGTTTCCCACCTGGAGAAAGGATTAATGAGGTAAAATTAGCTTCCGGTTTAAAAATGAGTAGGGCTCCCATTCGTGAAGCATTAAATAGGTTATCTGTAACTGGTCTAGTTAGATTCGAACCAGGTAAAGGATTTTTTTGTAGAAGGCTTAGTGTAAATGAGGTTTCTGAGTTGTTTGAAGTCCGATCAGATCTTGAACTTTCTGCAATCGAAAAAATATGTATCAATGCTGCAAATAAAGATATACATGATTTATATAAGAAATGGCTAGCGATAGAAAAAAATGAATCTACTTTAAGTGTGGATTCACTTGTTGATATAGATGAGTCTTTTCATATGGGGTTATTAAGATTAGCAAATAATAATGAACGAATTAACTTCATGAAAAACATCAATGAACGGATACGTTTTGTCCGTCAAATTAATCTTGAAACGAACTCTCGACGGAAAAAGTTTATTAATGAGCATACACAAATTATGGAGGCAATAGTTAATCGTGACTCTAAACAAGCAATCTCTTTAATGAATTATCATTTAGGTGTTAATTCACAAGAATTGAAATCTAACATCCGTGAAGGGTTATCAAGGATTTATAGTAGAAATATAGGCTTGGATTAAGCTTTATAATTTATTGCCTCCCGTACAATACCTTATTTAATTAATAGGGTATTGTACGGTTTTTTTTGAAGCTAACATAGTATCATGGATGTGCCTTAGTT
>JAPFCO010000018.1 GCA_026169505.1 Pseudogracilibacillus sp. | reverse complement strand
TATGTATGGTTAATCTCTCTCGCTAACTCTCCTACCTCTTCTGAAAGTCTTGCAACAAGAGCAAGCGGTGAGAAATATCCTTCTTTAAACTGTGAAATGTACTTATCTACCTCATTTTCGATATCTTTTGTCGAATAATGCTTCTTATTAACCATAAGATCCCCTTTAATTATATATGAATTTATACTTAATGTTAGCGAAAACTTACCGTTTTGACAAATTTTTTAATCTGTATGCAATAAACTCTTCTATATGAAAATAGAAGGTGGAGTATATGAATTGTCCCAAATGATCTAAAATTAATTATTGGGAAATTGAAAACGTCTTAGGATTTGTCATATTGTGTTGGAAGTTACTGCAATGGAATGAAAAAAAATCATTAATAAATTTGATCCATATACGTTCATAACTCTAACAAGCGCACTTAGTGGCATAAGGTCATTGCTGGAGGTTAAGATATGAAACATAGAGAAACATCCGTTAAACCATTAAAAAAACAGTCTTAAGATCGATATCTTAAGACTGTTTGTATTAATCATTACTATTTAAAAAGATAAACACGAATCTCATGAGTTCCATGACAGCTACTAGTGCTGCCGCAACATAAGTTAATGCTGCTGCATTAAGTACTTTTTTTGTATCTTTTTCTTCATTATTTAAAATGATTCCAGTACCTACCAGTTGATCCATCGCCCTGTTTGAAGCATTAAACTCCACGGGTAATGTGACTAATTGGAATAAAACTGCAAGTGCCATGAAAATAATACCAAATAGCATTAAACCAGATAAGTTAAATATCAGACCAGCAATGATAATATAAATTGCTGAACGTGAACCAAAAGAAGCTACAGGAACTAGAGCACTTCTAAATTTTAAAAAAGCATACTCCTCCGCATCTTGCAGCGCATGCCCTACTTCGTGTGCTGCTACTGCAGAAGCTGCCATCGAATGACCATGAAAGTTACCACTAGATAATCGGACAACTTTAGACCGTGGATCGTAGTGATCGGATAATACTCCTTTCACTTCTTCGATTTGAATGTTATTTAAGCCGTTATCATCTAAGATTTTTCTAGCTACTTGAGCGCCAGTCATCCGTGATGATGTTGCAATTTTAGAATATTTTTTATACGTACCTTTTACTTTCGATTGAGCCCACATTGGGATAATTAATAATAAAGCAAAATAGATTATAAATGTACCCATTGACATAAGAATATTCCTCCATTCTTACAGTGTCTTTTACAATTGTATCTATAGTCAATATTAGTCAAATTGGAACTCTAAGTCAATTGTTTGCTCTTCTGTCTTTTTTCTTTTTTTGTGTTCCTTTATATTTTCTCCAACTAACATAAGACAATGTAATTAAAATGAGTCCACCAATTAACATAATCATCCAATAAAAGGGTACCATTGTTGATACTTGATATTCTGTAGTATTGATTGTATTGGCATACGTATGATTCAGCTTCACTACACTTAATACACTCAATATGACCCCTATCATTAAGGTAATAAGATAAATAAGATACTTTTTTTTAATAAAAAAAATAGAGATCACCCCATTCTTTGCTGTTACCATTAAATATATGAGGAAATGCTCTATTATATGTAAAAGATCTATTTTGAACGCTTCATTGTTAATTGATAACTAACAATAATAGTTAGGATAGATAACCAAAATGTAAAATAACCAATTTCATTCATATAGTCAGTTAACGAACCGTACATTGGCATCATATCGAATACGTAATCAATTATTTCATTATGTAAAAGAAATATGGCCGCAACAGTTAAGTGTTTTAATTTAATTTGATAATATGGCGCATATAATAAGCCTTGTATCGCCATTCCTGCATGGGAAGCAATTAGCATAAATCCTGCTGTACTTAATGAGCCATCGATGATTAAGGTGAGGATGTTCATAACAACTGCCCAAATCCCATATTTGAATAATGTAGTGATTGCGAGGGCTTCAATGTATGGTACATGTTTACCGAAAATAAAGAACAGTAAAAACACAGTAAAAAAAAGACTAGCTGTTGGACTATCAGGAACAAAAGGTAAAAAAATAGCTGGGGTAATTGCTAATTGGCTCCCATACCATATATAACCATATATCGTCCCAATTAAGTTAACGATAAATAATAAAATGAGAAACGTTCTATTCGTTAAAATATACCTTATTTTCAATTAAAACACCTACTTTTTCATATATAAAAGATAGAAAAGAAGCACCTTCACCATGGAAAGGCAAAGATGCTTCTCGTTCATTTTATTCTTCTTCAGAAACTGATAATATAAAATCTGCTAGTTGTTCTAATTCTTCATCTGATCCATCAAATATTCCTGGTGGCATGTCACCGATACCCTCGACAGCAATTTCTGCAATCGCATCTGCATCATAATCTACTTCTAGCAGTGATGGTCCTGATGCCCCGCCTTCTAATGTATCACCATGACATCCTGCACAACTGTTTTCATAGACAGGGTATCCTTCGTGATCAATGTCTAGTTCAACTTCAGCTGGGGGAACTGGTGGATTGTCTGCAGCAATTTGTTTAAAATCAACTGGAGCTGCAGATTCATACGTCAACCAAAATACGGAAGCTAAACCAAGTAACATCATAGCTACTGCAATTGGTCGCTTAGGTGGTCTTCTACCTGGCCCATTATCAAGAAATGGTGCTAGTAAAAGAGCCCCAAAAGCTATTCCAGGCAATACAAGCATACCTAATAATACATATGGTCCACTTGCAAAGTCATACTTTAATAGTTCATATAAGAATAAGAAATACCAGTCTGGTAACGGTATATAAGCTGCATCTGTAGGGTCAGCAAGTCCTTGTAATCCTGTAGGCGCAGCAATTGTTGCACATAAGAATCCAATTAAAAATACTGATCCAACTAACCATTCTTTTAATAAGAAGTTCGGCCAAAATGCTTCCGTTCTACCAGGATATTCCGAATAATCTTTAGGTACTCCTGACGTTTTGTCTGCGGAAATTCGAGAATCTCCAACAAACCGCATTCCTTTTCCTCTTTTCACGACTTTCCCTCCTTATTATAGTGGTCCAGCAATACCTTGCTTACGGATTAAAATAAAGTGTACTGCTAGTAATCCAAATAACGCAGCAGGTAAGAAGAAGACATGAATCGCAAAGAATCTAGTTAATGTTTGCGCACCAACAATCGATGGGTCTCCTGCTAATAATGTTTTTAAATATACTCCGATAAATGGTACTTGCTCAGCCATTTCAAGGCCAACTTGTGTAGCGAAATATGCTTTATTATCCCACGGTAGTAAATATCCTGTAAATCCAAGACCGAGCATAACAAAGAAGATTAATACTCCTACTACCCAGTTTAATTCACGTGGTTTTTTATAAGCACCTTGGAAAAACACACGCATAGTATGTAATAATAGCATGACAATAACAACACTTGCACCCCAATGGTGCATCCCACGAACAATCTGTCCATGCGCTACCTGACTTTGTAAATAGTACACTGACTGCCAAGCATTTTCAATATCTGGAACATAATACATGGTTAAAAACATTCCTGAAAGAACTTGAATAACTACTACGAAGAAGGTTAATCCTCCGAAACAGTATACAAAAGCAGAGAAGTGATATGCTGGGTTTACATGTTCAGGAACTTCATGGTCAGCGATATCACGCCATATCGGCGTTACGTCAACTCGATCGTCAATCCAATCATATAATTTTTGTAGCATACCCTATTATGCCTCCTCTCTTTGTTTAGCTTCGCCAAGGAATAACATCCCATTTTCTACCTTTTGTTCAAACACATCTAAAGGTGCTAATGGTGGCGTATGCGGCACGTTTGTACCATCTTTATAGTAGCGGCCATTATGACAAGGGCAAAAGAACTCATCTGGATGATCATCGCTACCTTCCCAAGAAACAAAACATCCTAAATGTTTACATACTGGGGAAAACGCTTGAATATCTCCATCATCATCTTTAAATACCCATGCTGTTCGATTAATGTCGGATTCATACCAACCATCTACTTGTTCAACTTCCCAGTCAACACGTTGAGGTTCATCTGTAATATCATCCACTGATAGGCTTACGTTTACAAAACCTCCAGCAGCTGATTGCTTTTTAAATACAGGATCAACAGCAAAGCGCAAGTTAGGTACAAGCACTCCAGCTGCCATAAACCCTCCTAAACCAGTTAATGAATAGTTTAGAAATTGTCGACGGGATACTTTATTTTTGTCGCTCATGTATTTTCCCCCCTCTTTACACGTTTAATCATGGACATATTTTTTAATATAATTATTACTAGGACAATACCATGATAGCTTAAAGTTCAGTCACGGTCAATTATTAATACAATTTGTAACAAACTTTTTGTATTTATCACAAAGATTGTAATAATTTACCGTTCATTACCAATACGAACGGATTAATTCACTTATTTGCTCTACTTGACTCCGAATCATTTGAACCGTTTCTTCCGAATTTATATTTGTAGTTTGCACACTCGGAAACCAGAGCAATTCACCATTTATATCTCTTTCACATTTTTTCCATTGACTATCAAATGTTAGAAGAAATACAGATGTAAATGGTTGTTCTTGAATATGTTCAATCCAATGATTTAAACGAGACACTTCATCTTTTAAATCATTTGATTTTAAATAATTATATTGCGGAGTCAGTAATACACGTCCACTTAATTCTTTTTCAATCTCATTTGTATAAATAGATAATACTTCTCGTTGTGTTGCATCCTTCACCATTGTTTTCTCTTGATTCAATTGAAAACCTTGTACAGGTATGATAGCAGTATCAACATATTCTTTTGCTTGTACATACTTTTGTAAATCTGTGCTAGTCCATTTCAACTATATGATTCCCCCTTTTTTAATGTATTATGAATAAATTAGACAAAAGACTATTTTTCAAGTTCTTTTAACTGTGAAGAGTAATACATGAATTGCTCTTGATTCCGTTTCTCTAACGCAAGGTTAATTTCTTTCATTAAAAACTCGCGTCTTCCTTGTTTGAGCGTCTGGTTCAAAACTTTCTCGGTAGTTGATTTAATATCCAGTTTAGTCTGTACATCATCTTCAATTACTTCTTGATATAAACTATTTTGCGAACAAAATGGAAAAGTAATTTGGATAAAAATTGGTTCTTCTTGGTATAGATTCATCTCATGATAAGCTGTATAAACATTGTCCGTTCGAACTTTACCTTTAAAAAATTGAAAAGTAATTTGTTCGTTTAAATGACTTGTAATAATGATTCCTTTGGGACAATCGGTTATATCATCGACAAAATGAACGTGAATCAAGGCTTGTTCATCGTCTAATAAGTCTTTTAAAAACCAATCCATATCATGTGCTTCAACTTTATGATGCCTCATAAACCAATGTAGAAACGCACGTTTTTTTTCATTAGATACTGGGACAGTCATGGAAATATTCAACTCCTTACACATAATCGTATCATATTTTATTCGTTAATTGAATCATTTAGTCGCTCAAGATACGCAATAACATCTTCATCTAACGGTTCAATGGCGATATACTTTGTCAATGTCTGTATGGCATCTTTCATTAAGCCTTCTTCCGTAAGAAAATAACCGTATTCTTTTAAAAAGTCACTATCATCTGGTAAACCAAGACTTGCTTCTTTATACGCCTTTAAGGCTTCTTTGTATTGTTCTTCTTCATTGTATGCTTTAGCTAATTCCCAATCATATAATGGGTCTGTTGCCCCAGCTTGCTTCGATTGATTGATTAATTCAATCACCTTTGTATACTGATTCATATTCGTATATATATTCGCTAAGAAAAGAATTGCCTTTTTAAAGTCCTGATCTAATGCTAGAGCATTTTGAAGATAATCAATACTAGCATCTACTTGATTCAATTGATAGGTTAGTTGACCAGCAAGGAAAAATAATTCTTTATTGAATTCGTCCATTTTTAATCCTTTTTGAACGATATCAAATGCATCATCCACTAACTCTTCCTCTTTAAAAGCCCTTGCCAACTCTTCGTAAACCGTATGATAATGAGGATCTATTTCTAGGAGTTTTTTCCATACACGAATGGCAATATCATTTCTATTTTGTTGATATGCAGTGAATCCATACTTAAATAATGTATCTGGATCTTCGCTTTCTAATTGCTCATAATATTGAAGCGCTACTTCATAATGACCAATAGATGCATGACTTTCAGCTAGCTTTTCCGGTATGGATATTTGATTCATTTCTTGTGTTTGTTGCAACACTTTTTCATAAAAAGGAATCGCTCGGTTTGGTTGGCCGATAGAAAATAATAATTCTCCTAAGGCAAAATCAATAACGAGTTCATCCGGATAGAGACTTTTAGCTTCCATTAATTTTTGTTCAGAAACTTCAAATAGTCCTTGTGCTTGATACAGATCAGCCAATTGCATTAATGAGGAAACGTAAAATGGATCCTCTTTATCAAGGCTATTTAACAGGTCAATTGCGACATCATCTTTTTCTAGCTCGACGTTTATTTCCGCTAATAATGTAATAATTTCGCCTTCTTTAGGATATTTGATTAATAATTCCTCTAATAAGTCAATCGCCTGTTCAAAAAATCCCCACTCATAATATAATTCAATAATCATAAATTTATCTTCATCGGGAGCAGTGAGCGCTTTTTCTGATAAAATGTTCAATGCTTCATCTACATTCCCATGTTCAACAAGTTGTATCGCTTTATTAATTGTATCCATCTATTGATACTTCCTTTCCATACAGTTATTTTATCATGAAAGGTATAGGGGTCAAATATTCTCGACGATTTCATTTTCATCTAACTGAGTCCGTTTTATCATAAAGACGGGCTTAATTTGGTCATTGTAAATTTTAACGGTGTTATTTCGCTTCCATTCCATTAGAATCCATTCCCATTTACGCTGAGGCATGAGTCCTCATCAGATTATCTGATATTTACTGTTACCGAGTCGCATGCTAGGGGTTAATTTCTGGAAATAGTTCATAACAATATACGGTTCAATCAATATAAACTTAGCATCCTGAACATACGTAGACTCCAGTGGGAAGTAAGAGATCGGCGAGACTACGTAGGGCGTAGCCCAGAGGTAGACTAAGACCGTCACGTCCTGTACTGTACGTCGGAGGCTGCGCAAAGCGAAGTATATTCAGGATGCAGGTTTCTCCTGTATCAATTTGGAGGATATTGTTATCTCTTCACTTTTATATCAAAATCAGCTTATAACTCCGTCGCAGTATCCGTCCACAGTGATAATTAATATTGGTAAGAAACGAAATCCCTTTTAGCATTTGGATACCATTTAACTGTCTATTTATGTATTACGCCTCTAATTACTTATATTATCGTACAAAGAAAAACAGAACCTACTATAAAAGCAGATTCTATTTTTCTACAGTACCTTTGATTATATCTAGATGTTCAAAAAAAGTCGGATATGAAATAGCAATGGAAGAAATGTCATCAATTTGAATCGGGTTTTCATTAATTAAAGATGCAATAACTCCCATCATAGCAATTCGATGATCGCTATAACTTTTGATCTTTCCACCTTGTAAATCTGTCTTACCATGGATAATCATTCCATCTGCTGTTTCTTCTATATTTGCTCCGAGTGTCGTTAAAACATCAACAACCGCATGGATCCGGTCTGTTTCCTTCACTCTTAATTCCTCAGCATCTTTAATAATCGTTGTTCCTTCCGCTTGTGTAGCAAGTAAAGCGATAATTGGTATTTCATCGATTAAACTTGGTATTTTTTCATCATCAATCGTTATACCTTGTAGTGACTCATACGTAACTTCGATATCGCCTAATAGCTCACCACCAATTTCCTGTTTGTTCGAAATCGATATGTTTGCACCCATATCCATTAAAACATCAATTACTCCTATTCTCGTTTCGTTTAGGCCAACCTTTTGTAATACGATGGAACTACCTGGCACAATAGCAGCCGCTATTAAAAAGAATGCTGCTGAAGAAATATCGCCTGGTACAGTGACATTAGTAGCTGTTAACGTCTGCTTATTAGTAATAGTATGTTCTAAACCAGTACTCTTAATATCAGCACCAAATGCACGTAACATGTTTTCTGTATGATTTCTTGTTTTTGCTTGTTCTATAACGGTTGTTTCACCTGTTGCAAGTAACCCAGCTAGCAATACAGCTGATTTAACTTGGGCGCTTTTTACCGGTAATTCATAGCGAATACCTTGCAATGTTGTACCATGCGTTGATATTGGTAAAAACAAACCATCCTTACGCCCGTCCATCAGTGCGCCCATTTTAGTAAGTGGAGTTATGACACGATCCATAGGACGAACTGTTAAGTGAGGATCCCCATACGACACAGTATAAAAGGGTAAGGCTGGTAATATTCCGAACATTAATCTAGCCGTTGTTCCAGAGTTACCAAAGTACAAAGGAACTTTTGGTTCTTTAAGGGACGCTACACCATCGCTCTTTACCGTAACAGTTGTTCCTTCTTGAATGATTTCCACACCCAATTGACGAAAAATATCTATTGTGTGTAAGCAGTCTTCCCCATCTAAGAAATTCTCAATGACAGTTGTTCCTTCAGCGATGGACCCAAGCATAACTGCACGATGAGAAATCGATTTATCACCAGGAATACGAAGTTCACCTAGTAAGGGTCTATTTGTTTTTGAAAATACTTTATTTTTCATTTGGATCCCATCCTCTATTATTCTTATATATCGATGGATGCATCATAATTATGTTCATGTAATAAGGATAAAGCATTCAACTGATCATCGTGACTCGTTACACTTAATCGCAATGCACCAGACACACTATCTCTAATTTCTAAAATGCGTATATTGCGGAGACTAATTTCGCTTGTTGCAAGTAATTGTACTACTGAAGCAATTGCACCTGGTTGGTCTTTAATATCTACATAAACATCATAGAAAGACGGTAACGCCCCACGGGTCGTTTTTTCTCCCAAACCATCGCGATAGTTTTTGGCTTGTTCCAAATAATCGATCATATCCTTTTGATTATCTTTATCTAGATATTCTTTTAATGTAACCATTTCATTGATCCAATCTTGTAATAATTTAGACATTTTATTACCATTATGTGTAAAAATATCTTGCCACATTTTTGGATTACTTGAAGCAATCCTAGTAATATCACGAAACCCACCAGCCGCAAGCTCTGGTAGATAATGATGCACCTGTTCCCACTTCTTTGCTTGATGTACTAAAGATGATGCAATTAAATGTGGAAAATGCGAAATAACACTTGTCATTTCATCATGTTCTTCAGGCTGAAGGATTAAAAAATTTGCTTTTGTGCCTTGTAAAAGTTTTTTTAATGTCTTTAACTTCTCTTGGGCACAAGTAGTAGTAGGTGTTAAAATATAAATGGCATTTTCGAATAAATGTGCCTTAGCCGCGTGAATGCCTGATTTATGAGAACCTGCCATTGGATGACCACCTATAAAGATAACTTGTTCATTCGATATCTGATCTGCGGCATCTAAAACTGCTCCCTTTACCGAACTAACATCTGTCACAATTATTTCATGATCAAAAGTCATTGTATCTAGTTGCTGCAATAATGAAATCGTTTCGGATATAGGGGTTGCTAATATGATAATATCCACGTCCAATGCAGCAACTTCAAAATTTGAGAAGCTCTGATCGATGATATCTTCATTGATTGCGGTTTGTAGGGTCTCCGTTTGTACGTCAAATCCATAAATAATATATTCATTTGATTTTTTTATTGCTTTTGCAAGGGAACCGCCGATCAACCCTAGTCCTGCAATCAATACTTTTTGTTTCATTTGATTACCTCTTCATCCACATCTTTTTGTAATTGTTTAATGACTGCTTGTAAATCTTCCATATCTTCTTTTGTACCGATTGTTAGACGAAACGTATTCGGATAGCCTAACTGATTTCCCGAGCGAACAATAAATCCACGCTCCAGTAAATAATGAGTAGCTTTATCTGCATCAATTGGCGTTTTAACAAGTAAGAAATTTGTAAATGATTCGTAATATTCCCAACCTATTTCATCTAAAAATGCTTTGAAACTATTTTTTACTTCTAAATTTTTCTTTTTTGATACTGCTATAAAATCATCATCATCAAGCGCTACTTGAACAACTTGCTGCGCAAATGAAGATGTATTAAATGGACCACGAATAACATTCAGCTTCTCAGCAATTTCTTCACTTGTGACACCATATCCTACCCGCAGTCCGGCAAGTCCATAAATTTTAGAAAAAGTACGTAATACAACTAAGTTTGAATACTTTTCCAAACTTTCATTTAGACTTAACTGAAAGGAGTATGGCACGTATTCATAATAAGCTTCATCCAATACTACAATGACATCATTTGGACATTGTTCCATAAATAATTCAAATGCTTCGGGATGAATGATGTCACCTGTCGGATTATCAGGGGAACATAGCCAGACTACTTTTGTCTGTTCATCAATAGCTTCGGTCATACTAGCTAGATCATGTTTGCCATTAACTGTAGGTACTTCACGTATAGAAGCTCCCTCAATTAAAGAATGATGACGATATTGTGAAAATGTTGGTGTTGCCATGACCGTATTTGTTCCTTCATATAAAAATGCACGACAAATAAATGTAATAACTTCATCTGAACCGCCGCCAAAAACGAGTTGATCTAGGTGAACACCCAGCTTGTTAGCTACTTTCGTACGAAGGTCTGATGCATAACCATCTGGATACAATTCAAAAGCTTGTCCATTAACCGTAAGCTCCTCAGCTACACTGGGTGAAAAACCGTATGGGTTTTCGTTGGAAGCAAGTTTGACAATCTTATCTAAATTATAAGTCCTTTGAACTTCGGATGTTTGCATGCCTTGTTTATATGCTGATAGTTCATTCAATACTCTCTTGCCAATCATTTACTCACCTTCTTCATTTATTAAGTCCGGACGTAACTTTACTGCGTCATTTAAAAAGATATGTATGACTTCTTTTTGTGCTAAATCTGTCTTTGCTAATAACATGACCCTAATACACTTTTCTAAACTATTAGGTACATCTATTTCTCTCATGCACATTACTGGAACATGTGACCACCCAGGTAATTCTCTAGCAACTTTTGCCGGGAAAGCTGCATTTATATCATCTGTTACTGTAAAAAAAAACATGTGATATATTCGTAGGTTCGATGTTGTTTTGCTGGACCATTTCTAACACTAGTTGTCTTGTTTCATCCATAATGTCCTGCTCGGTATTTTGTGAAATAGTTGTTGCCCCTCTAAATCCTCGCATCATATG
>JAPFCO010000079.1 GCA_026169505.1 Pseudogracilibacillus sp. | reverse complement strand
GGTGCGACCATTTGTTCACGTTGTGAGCAGTTGTCGCGAATAATATTCAGTGCATCGTCAACATGTTCGTCCTCACAACCGATCATAAGTGTCGTGTTTCCCTCTTTTAAAAATCCACCGGTCGTGGCAAGCTTTGTTGTTTGGAAATTTTCACTGCCCAATGCATCTGTCAGACGCGTAGCGTCTTTATCCTGAACTACGGCGTTAATTAATTTCATTTCTATTCCTCCAATCTTTTATTTTCCTTGCAAATGAGAAATAATCCTGTCCATCGCGTCTGTTTCCACCATTTCTATCGATTGAGCTGCATCTATTGTTTGAATACGGTGCGGATATTTTTCTGCAAGGATTTGATAGGCCTCATAAACAAGTTCGTGAAAGTGAATTTCCTCTAAATCTAAACGATTCCTCTCTCTATCTTTATTCACTTTAATCCGTTCTAATCCCTTTTTTGGTTCAATGTCGAAGAATAAAGTTAAATTTGGCATATAATCCCGGATGGCGAATTGATTGAGCGTGAACACTTCATCCATTCCAAGGCCCCTTGCATATCCTTGATAAGCAAGACTGCTGTCGATGAACCGGTCACAGATGACAATTTTTCCTTGCTCCAATGCCGGAATCACTTTTTCAACCAGATGCTGGTTTCGTGCTGCTGCATAGAGGAGTGCCTCTGTACGTGCATCCATCGCTGTATGGAGGGGATCATGGATGATTTCCCTGATTTTTTCCGAGATTTCAATACCACCCGGCTCACGCGTTGCAATTACTTTATAGCCCTGACCAGATAGCTTCTGTTTAATTGTTTGGAGTATTGATGTCTTGCCGGCACCTTCTCCACCTTCAAATGTTATAAAATGTCCTTTCACGTAACTTATCTCCTTTACCTGACCCCTGTATACACATTGATACCTTTATCTATATCATAGTTTTGAAAAGTAATACCTTGCTGTATGAATTGTTCCATTACTAATATATGTGCTATATTTATTTTTTCTCCTTTAAGAATAAGCGGGATTCCTGGCGGGTAAGGAATAACTGCTTCCGCGGCCACTTTGCCTATCGCTTCTTTTAAAGGAGTTGCTATATACCCTTGTTCATTCATTGCTTGATAGGACATAACTAATCCCTGTATTTTTTGCGGAAATAGCTCTGTTATCTCTATTGTATCATGATTTGTACTAATTTTTAATTGTTCATTCCCGCTTTCTATAGCTTTTTTCAATTCGGCAAGATTGTTGAAGGGTGCTAATCCGTGGATAAATAAAAGCTGATTATGTGTGATAAGTTCCGGATATATGTCTGCCTGTTCAAAAATATTTGCCACTTCGGAACTGGAGATCCCTTGTTTCACATGTAATGTTATTTTTAATGGATCATCCTTTTCTGTAACCGGGAGTACTGTGCATCCATCGAGTGTTTGTAAAATTCCCCTTACTCGTGCTGCACTTTTAAAAATAGCCGTCAATCTGTCGGAGGTTAACGTAGCCAGAAATGCCCTCGCAATATCGAGCGATGCCATGAGTGGATAAGACGGGCTGCTGGATTGCAACATGTGCAGGTAATGGGCTACACGTTCTTTTGCAATCAGTAATGAATTCATATGTAAATAAGAGGCCATAGTCATCGCCGGGGCCATTTTATGTGCAGACTGGACAACGACATCGGCTCCAAGATCAAGCGCGGAAGCCGGAAATGGATCACCCAATGAAAAGTGGACTCCATGCGCTTCATCGACTAATACGGGGATTTGATAAGCATGTGCCAAATCAATCATCTTTTGTATATCATACGTGTTGCCGAAATAATCCGGATACGTTAACACGACTGCTTTGGCATCCGGATTATTTTCGAGCGCTTCCTCCAGCGTTTCTACACTTGGATGTGTATACCGATCTACCGCTTCATCATATTCCGGAGCAATAAAAACAGGACTTGCATTCGCTAATTCCAGTCCATTCATCATCGATTTATGGCTATTACGCTGTATGATTATTTTTTCACCAGGAGAACAGGCAGCTAAAACCATCGCTAAGTTACCGACAGTGCTTCCTCCAATAAGAAAAAAACTATGATCTGCATGGAAGTAATCCGACGTGAGTGCTTCTGCTTCTGCAATCACTTCACGGGGTGCATGGAGATCGTCTAATTCGGGAAGTTCTGTCATATCAATTGGCAAAATAGAATGAAAGAAACGTTGCGCATTCCCCGGGACAATGATTCCATTTTTATGTCCGGGGACATGAAATGACATGGTCTGTCTATCAGCAAATTCCGTTAATCTTTGAAATAAAGGCATTTGTTGCTGGACTCGCTTCATTTAACATCGACATCCTTATATGTATTTAAGATAACCTTATCCTACGACAAGAAAAAAAGCCTTTGCAAGCAAAGACTCATGTGCCATTAAGAATGTAATCTCGGTTGGCTGATGTTTTTTAATTTTCGTAAGTAATACTGGTACTTTTCTTCTCGTGGCTCTGTGTGAATCATGTTACGTTCACATTCATCACAGATAAATAGATTATATAAATAAATGCCTCTTTCTTTTTCTTCCTCACAAATGCCACAACGTTCATGTAATATGATTTTATGCATATGCTCCGCCTCCATTAGATTATTGTTTAGTTTCTAGTTTCTCCTAATCTAACGAAGGATATACATCAAATCTTGTAAATAGAGAATGGATCTTTTCACTCAAGAACTAGACTGCACTTACTTTCCCACCAAAAGATGGCCGTTTATGACACAATATCTATAAACTGCTGCGAAGTAACTTCTATCTATGTTAGAACTGTAGTGCTTATAATGAAATAAGTTACCTAGTGCCATACGGTCGAAGTATATCCCCCATCATTAATTGACGGGTAGAAAAAAGTTTGCTTTTCATTTACCGCAAATGGAATATACTCGCTTTCCGTGGGCGGCTAATGAGCCTCCTCG
>JAPFCO010000015.1 GCA_026169505.1 Pseudogracilibacillus sp. | reverse complement strand
ATTATAATTAAATTGTTAATCCGTTTTTTAAAATAATTGTGATTTAACTTTTTTAAAGCAATCTTGTCTACATATTGATCATTTTTAATTGCTTCAATTTCATTTTCAATTTTTTTTACAATTTCAAGATTTTTTTCAAGCATTTTCTGATGTTTTTCAACATCATCGTTTTGATAGTTTAGTAGAGACAATCTTGTTTGTACCAATGTCAAATTCTCTTTTATTTCTTCTAATTCTACCTCTTTATTTCTTAAACGTTCTTCATTGTCATTTAATAATGTTTCAACTGTACTAATTTTTATTTTTATATTTGAATGGTCCTCGACCTTAGTTGTATCACTCTTCAGCTCCATATTAAGGCTCCAGAAAATATATAGAATAATCGGACTAAGGGTCATCGTAGTGAGCACAATATCTTTATTACTGATTTCTAAAAAGTCGTAAGGGATATTGTAATGGAAAAGCCTACCAATATGGTAAGAGTATGTTAATGCATAACTAACACCTATAAATAAAGTAAGAATCACCGCTAAATCTAATTTTTTAAGCAACTCTTCTTTCATAAGACATTACACCTCTCTATTAAAAACACACTATTCATACTATTATTATGTCACATATAAATGATACTTTAAAGGTAATCATCCCTTCTCAGTTTTGTTCCCAATTTTGCGTTCTCATAAGTGGCCACAATTTTATTTTTATAAAAAAATCATTGGGTTTTCTTTTAAAAATCAACGTTAACAAGAAGTTCGATAGCTTGTAAGGTCTGTTTCTAGTATAATAGACTCAATAATGTTTATGAGGTGTATTTAAAATGATCACAGGAGAACTAAGAAGTAAAGTTGACACAATATGGGAAACGTTTTGGACGGGTGGTATTACTAACCCATTAACAGTTATCGAACAATTTACGTATTTATTATATATCAAAGGTTTAGACGACCGTGAGCAAAGAAAAGAAAAAGACTCGGAGTTTTTAGGGTTACCATACGAGGGGTTGTTTCCAAAAGCTAAACCTGAATTAAGGTGGAGTACATTTTCACAGATGGGGCCTGAAGAAATGTTCCAGACAATGTCACAAGAAGTATTTCCATTTATCAAAGGTATGGGTGGCAATGGATCTGCATATTCGCAACATATTAAAGATGCCGTGTTTGTTATTCCTACACCTGCATTATTATCCAGAGTTGTAGCAGGAATTAGTGATTTGCCAAAAACAACAAGCGCGGATAGTGATGTAGATACGCTAGGAGATTTATACGAGTACTTATTATCAAAGTTACAAAGTTCAGGAACAAACGGGCAATTTAGAACGCCTAGACAAATCATTGATATGATGGTTGATCTTATGAAACCAACACCACAAGATACAATTGTAGATCCAGCTGCTGGTACTGCCGGCTTCTTGGTATCAGCTAGTGAATATATGAGAAAGCATCACAATGATTTGTTCTATACAAGCGATTTAAAAGAACATTTCCATAACACAATGTTCAATGGCTTTGAGATTGATACAACAATGCTACGTATCAGTACGATGAATATGATGCTGCACGGTATTGATAATCCTAACATTCGTTATCAAGATAGTTTGAATGAACAAAACAAAGAAGCAGATAAATATACATTAGTTTTAGCGAATCCTCCATTCACTGGATCACTTGACTATGATGCTGTTTCAGATGATTTGTTAAAAGTTACAAAAACGAGGAAAACAGAACTGTTATTCTTAGCATTATTTTTACGATTACTTAAAAAAGGTGGGCGTGCAGCAGTAATTGTTCCGGATGGTGTTTTATTTGGGGCTACTAATGCTCATAAATCCATTCGTAAGGAGATTTTTGAAAATAACAAGTTAGAAGCTGTTATTAGTATGCCTAGTGGTATTTTCAAGCCTTATGCAGGTGTTTCTACGGGCGTGTTAATATTTACAAAAACAGGTTCAGGAGGAACAGATAACGTTTGGTTCTATGATATGGAAAACGATGGCTTCTCCTTAAATGATAATAGAACACCTATTGAAGAAAATGACATACCAGATATTATTAATAGATTTCATAATTTAGAAAATGAAACAGATAACAAACGAACTGATAAGTCGTTTCTAGTACCTTTTGAAGAAATTAAAGAAAAAGATTACGACTTGTCGATTAACAAATATAAAGAGATTGAATACGAAGAAATTATTTATGACGATCCGGATATCATATTAGAAAAGGTACTATCTCTAGAATCTGAAATTAACAATGATTTATTGATATTAAAAGAACTAATTGGCAGTGATAATCGATGAAACATATTAATATAACAGAGCTTTGTGAGATTCAAATTGGTAGAACACCAAAAAGGTTAGAAAAAAAATACTGGGGTTTAGGACATAGTTGGCTATCTATCGCAGATATGACGGAAAAATATGTTTCGGAATCAAAGGAAGAAATCAATGATTTGGCAGTAGAAGAATGTAGAATGAGAATTGTTCCGCAAAATACGGTTGTTATGAGTTTTAAATTAACAATAGGTAGATTAGCAATCACGAATAAAGAATTATACACAAACGAAGCAATTGCTGCATTTTTAATTT
>JAPFCO010000129.1 GCA_026169505.1 Pseudogracilibacillus sp. | reverse complement strand
GTTTTTAGTTGCGGAACAGATTTTAGCGACAGAAGAAGGAAAGTTTCCGACCTTAAAATTAAACAAACAATCTGTCGATGTATTAAAGGGGAAACGCCAAGTTTGGATGTTTACTTCAACGATTCCGACAACTGAAGAAGCTGATTATAATGAAGCTTTATTTTCTGTTTTACGTCAATTACGGAAACAAACGGCAGACGAAAAGAAAGTGCCGCCATACGTATTATTTACGGACGCAACATTGAAAGATATTTGTCGTTACTTCCCGACAACAAAAGATGCGATGTTAGGCATTAAAGGAATCGGTACAAGAAAATACGAACAATATGGGGAATTGTTTTTAACGATGATTCAAGAGTGGCTCGCCGATCATCCGGAAGTAAAGCCACGCGTACAAATAAACTCATCCGCTCCTGCTGCACCAAGGAAGTATGCTACACGGTCACAAGCAGAAGGGCCGAGTCATCTTGAAACGTATAAAATGTTCCAATCTGGAAAATCATTGCAAGAAATTGCTTCTATTCGTGCGTTAAATGATCGTACAGTAGAAGGTCATATATTTAAAGCTGTTGAAGATGGTCTGCCAATCGCATGGAATATCTTCTTCAATGAAGAACAAGAAAAAGAAGTTTTAGAACAGCATGAACAAATCACTGAAAAACGATTAAAACCGTTAAAAGAAGCATTACCAGAATCATATAGTTACACAATGATTAAAGCTGTTTTAGTTAAAAATGGTATTATGTAAGTCGCTTCTCCGACTTTAGTCTTATGTAAAGCCAAGTACTCCTTATTGTGGGGCACTTGGCTTTTTATGTTTTTTTGGTTGGGCTCTATTTATACACGATGAGACGAACGATCTTGTTTTCGTGTCCACTGGAATATATGTATATTTTGTTATTTCGAGCGTTATTTTTACCTTATTGTAGTATATATATCATGCCACACTTAGACAATGATTTTATCGTCTTACACATAAAAATAGTTAGAAGAAACAACGACATGATACAAAACCTCCCATTTATCTTAAGCTAGATGTAAAGATATGGGAGGTTTTTATATTGATCACCATCACAAACGTAAGTAAGACATATAAAAAAACAACTGCTCTTCATGATGTATCTATTACACTGAAGCCTGGAACATGCTTTGGCTTAATCGGTCCGAATGGTGCTGGTAAATCAACCTTAATGAAAATCATCGTCGGCATTATCCAGAGTGAAGCCGGCTCCATCTCGTTGCACAAAGACAAGGAACAGCACTGGAAAATGGATGTTGGCTATGTTCCACAAGAAGTTTGTTTAGAAGAAACGGTTACCGCCGAACAAAACTTAACATTTTTTGGGGAACTCTATGGATTGAAGAAAGAAGTATTACGACGACGGATAGATGAAGTACTGCATGAGCTTGGGCTATATGCCAGACGTAACGATAAAGTAAATACTTTTTCCGGAGGGATGAAACGCCGATTGCATATTGGCTGTGCACTGCTACATGAACCTTCTGTTGTGATCATGGATGAACCAACTGCTGGCATTGATCCACAATCTAGGCAACATATCTATCATCTGATCAACCACTTAAAAGGAAAGCAATGTACGGTTCTCTACTCCAGTCACTATATCGAAGAAGTAGAAAAAATTTGTGATGATGTTGCATTTATTGATGGTGGGAAGGTTTTATTAACAGATTCTATGGAACAATTAATTGCAGCACACGCATCTCCTGCTCTTTATGTTGAGTGGGCAAAAGATGCATCACCTTCGATACTCAAAAAACTGCAACATGTGGCAGCCCACGAGCAAGGATGGCTTATTCAAGTAGACCAAGCAAAACGTATGGATATGTTAGCGATGATTATTCAGGATGCAAAGGAAAATAATTTAGAAGTAGAACATGTAGCATTTACGCAAAGTTCTTTGGAAGACATTTTTTTCACGTTAACTGGAAAAGCATTAAGAGATTAGGATAGGAGATTGACAAATGAAAACTATTTTTACGTTGGAAATGAGAAAAAACAGTCGAGATAAAGGATTATATTTTTGGACATTTATTTTACCGATTATCTTTACCGTCTTATTTATTTCAATCTTTACAGCAACCTTAGAGGAACAGATGAAGGCAGAGATGATCACGTCAATTG
>JAPFCO010000360.1 GCA_026169505.1 Pseudogracilibacillus sp. | reverse complement strand
GCACCATCGTAGTTTTGATGGTTGTCATTTACATGAATTAATATACTCTACCTACATCAGCGTAAGAAAGCGAAGTGTTTTTCCGGAGCGATGGTGCTCAGTTTTGTTAATATTACAATTTTCACTACGTCGCAATTTCCGTCTACTATGATAATTATGAATGGTAAAATAAATGAAATGGATCACAAGTCGCACAACTACTTGAAATCTGCAATCATGAAATTGACTCATACATACTTCAATATAAAATTGATATTTTTACATAAAATCAAACGGTGATATGTCATCCTCTTCATTCGGTTGCATCACTTCTAAATCGTCTGCTTCCATTTCATCGATATTTGTATCTGCTTCTATTTGCGGATTTGTTTTTTCCGCCTTTAACTCTAACCGTTCCTTCAATGTCGTATATCTTGTATCCGAATCAAATGTCTGTATTCCTTGCATGAATGCGTCAATTTCACCACACATGATGAGTGATTGTTTACTCCTTGTAATCGCAGTATATAATAAGTTTTTACGAAGCATTCTACGGTAAGAACGGACGACAGGCATAATGACAATCGGAAACTCACTGCCTTGAGATTTATGTATCGAAATGCAATAAGCATGCATAAAGTGTAAATAGTCTGCTCTTGTATAAATGACTTCCTTCTCATCGAAAGCAATGAGAATTTGCTCTTGCTTGTCCTCGTTTTCCTTTGCAGTAAAGATCTGGATAATTTCTCCAATATCGCCATTATAAACGCCATCCTCAGGCTGGTTTACCAATTGAATCACCCGATCACCTACACGATAAACGGCATCTCTAATAAGCCTTTCCCGCTTCTTTTTCGACTTTGGATTTACAATTTGTTGAATTCTTTGATTGATTGCATGTATTCCTGCATTTGTCCGATACATTGGAGCTAATATTTGGATATCATCCATCGAGATACCTTTTTCCAATGCTTTTTGAACGATTGTTGATACGACATCTACCACTTGATGTGTTTGACAAGGAATAAAACTATAATCTTGATCTTTTTGTAAATGATCTACAGTGAGGGTATTCTGCTTAATTAAGTGGGCTAATTGGATAATTTTTGATCCTTCTTTTTGACGATACACTTCATTTAACGTAACATTTGGTATTAAATTACTACTGAATAAATCCGCCAATACTTGTCCAGGACCCACCGATGGCAGTTGATCTTCATCACCAACCATTAATATCTGCATATGATTTGGAACTGCTTTAAATAATTGGTTCGCTAGCCAAATATCCACCATTGAAAACTCGTCAATAATTAAATAAGATCCCGACAATGGTTCGTATTCATTTTTTTCGAATTGTTTATGACCATCCCAACCTAGTAGACGATGGATTGTCATTGCTTTTAATCCCGTTGATTCTTCTAATCGCTTTGCTGCCCTTCCAGTTGGTGCTGTTAAAACGAATGGAAAATCTGCTTGTTTATCATAATCATGCCGATTTAATGATAGATTATGCATCTCACCATATACTTTTAATATACCTTTAATCACCGTTGTCTTTCCAGTACCTGGGCCACCTGTTAATAGCATCAATTTAGAATGAATCGCCTGTTTAATCGCTTGAAATTGTTCCTCCCCATAACTTAATGATTCCTCTTCCTCAATGTCTCCAGCCCACTTCATTAATTCTGCATCTGTTGTTTCTGTTTCTATTTCTTTAGCCAAAATTCGTTCGATATTTGCGCTGAAATGGTCTTCCGCATAATAAAGGCTTTCTAAATAAAGGAAATCATCTTGTTGAATTACTTTCTTTTCTCGAACTAGATATTGTATATGCTCCATTAACTCCTCATTTGAAATCGAGCCTAGCAGCAGGATTTGATGCATGTTCTCTAAACATTCATCTACTGGTAAGAAGACATGCCCATCTAGTACGCTCATCTGTAACGCATAAATACAACTTGCTCTCAAGCGATGCTCATTTGCTTTATCCATCTTATTTATTTCAGCAATTTTATCCGCCGTTAAAAATCCGAATCCTTCTATATCATAAATAAATTGATACGGATTTTGATGAATCAATGTCAATGTTTCTTCACGATACATTTTATATAACACTTGAGCCATTTTTAAACCAATTCCGTATCTTGTAAGCTCTACAGCAATTTGTTCAAAGCCTTGATTTTCTTGAAGTGTATGAACAAGTGCAGTCCGTGCTTTCTTATTCAGGTTAGGAATATCATCAAGCACACTCGGGTTATCCAAAATCCTTGTAATCGCATTTTCCCCAAGTTGATCAACAATCGATTGTGCTGATTTTTTTCCTATACCATGAAAAATATCACTCGATAAATAAGTGACAACTGCTTCTGCTGTTTCAGGGACAAAAGTTTGATATGCTGAAACGTCATATTGCAGACCAAATTTAGCATGCTGAATTAATTGACCATAAAACTGATACACAACCCCTTGTTGGAGATTGGTGAAATGTCCTTTACCAACGATCTCTTTTTCTTCATACGCTTCATTTGTGTTGTGTATTTTAATCTTCGCAATCGAGAAGTGTTCTGCGGCATTTTCATAAATCGTAAACATAATTTCGCCTTGTACGAATCCTCTATCATTTGATTGTTCTTGGGAGATATCTCTATCCATTATTTAAAACCCCACTTTTACTATCTTCCTTGTTTTACTAAGTTCGCTTTTGCCTGCTTTGCTAAGGCATGATCTGATTGGGATTGGAGTGCTTCCTCAAAATAAGCTAAAGCTAATTTCGTTTCATTTTGATGGACTGCAATAATCCCTAGATTATATAAAGCATCCGCATGATTCCGATCGATTTGTAACACATCATTGAAAACAACCTTTGCTTCAGGTATAAAGTTTGTTTGTGCCAATGCTAAGCCATATTGAAATAATGTATCAGCCTGTTTATCTAATTCCGTTGCACGTTGCAGAAATGGTAAAGCTAACATCACATCTTTTTGATGCACATACGTCATACCTAACAAATAATAAACATCAGCATCAACCAACCCTAACTTTATACAATGTTGAAACATTTTTTCCGCTTCCGGATATAATTCTTTTTCGACATAAAGATTGCCTAATCCATAATAAGCAGTAGCGGTTTTGTCATCGAGTTCAATCGCTTTTAAAAAGCAACGTTCAGCTTCTTGAGACTGATTCATGATTGTTAATAGATTAGCGAAATTAACATAACCAACTGGATCTTTAGGTTGTTCTTCGATATATTCAATAAAGAACTTTGCAGCCTCTTCGTAGTTTCTTTCTGATACAAGTTTAATTGCCTTTTGTAGTTTCGTCACGTCAAATACTCCCCTAAATCGTATAAATGAAAAGATAAGACTATGTATATATCTACATAGTCCTTAGCCAACATATAATAATTGTTCGTCATTTTTATAAATGTCTTGAATTGTTCCGCCACCCAAACAGACATCCCCATCGTAAAACACAACAGCTTGACCTGGTGTAATTGCTCGCTCAGGTTCAGCAAATTCAACAGAAACATTTCCGTCTGACAGGATGGACACTTGGACTTTACTATCCTTTTGGCGATAACGAAATTTAGCTGTACATGTAAATGTTTCTTCCACTTCATTAATCCAATTTACTTGAGTTGCAGTCAGTCCATTTGAATATAAGTAGTCATTATGGTCACTTTGCTCTACATACAAAATATTATCCGCAACATTTTTACCTACTACAAACCATGGATCTCCTTCGCCACCGATGCCTAATCCGTGACGTTGTCCAATTGTGTAATACATTAATCCATCATGTTTTCCTTTCGTTTCTCCTGAGATAGTTTGCATGTTACCCGGTTGTGCTGGTAAATACTCACTTAAAAACTCCTTGAAATTGCGTTCACCGATAAAACATATCCCAGTACTATCCTTTTTCGTCGCTGTAGCTAAATCATGAGCTTTTGCAATCTCTCTTACTTCTGACTTTTCCATATGTCCTAGCGGAAAGAGTACTTTTTCTAACACATCTTCTGATAATTGATTTAGAAAATATGTTTGATCTTTATGATGGTCAACTCCTCGTAAAAGTTGGGTTTTTCCGTCTGTTGTTTGAACCTGTGCATAATGACCTGTCGCGACAAAGTCAGCACCGATTGATAAAGCATAATCCATAAAAGCTTTGAATTTAATTTCTTTATTACACATCACATCTGGATTCGGCGTTCTACCAGATTTATACTCATCTAGAAAATAAGTAAACACTTTATCCCAATATTGCTGCTCAAAGTTGACGGAATAATAAGGAATACCGATTTGATCACAGACACGACGAACATCTTCGTAATCGATAGTCGCTGTACAGACACCAAATTCATCCGTATCATCCCAGTTTTTCATAAATACACCAATCACTTCATATCCCTGTTCTTTTAACAAAAGGGCTGCAACAGACGAATCTACTCCACCACTCATGCCAAGAACAACCCTTAGTTTTTCATTCATTTTTAACCCTCTTTCTTAAGCCGTTAACTTTTTAACGACATTAGCGATTTTCTTTGCCGCTGTAATGATATCAGCCTCATCATTTGCTTCTCCAAAACTGAACCTTACAGAGTTATTAATTCTTTTATCTCGAAAGCTGTACATTGCTTTTAATACGTGAGAAGGCTCTACTGTTCCTGCCGTACACGCACTACCACCTGAAGCAGCAACCCCCTCTAAATCGAGGTTCGTTAATAATATTTCTGTCGTCACACCAGGGAAGCTAACATTTACAATTGTTGGAATTGCCTTAGTTATTTCACCATTCACTTGAAATTCTATTTCTTCCTCTTCCAATGTTTGCAAAAAGAGCTGTTTATATTTATTATACTTTTCATAATTAGCCCGTTTTTGATTGTGGGCAATTTCCGCTGCTTTTTGATAACCAATTGTACCAATTAAATTCTCTGTACCGGGACGATTAACACCTTCTTGGTAACCACCATATTGCAATTGTTGTAATGGTACTTCTGCTTGCTTATATAAAAAACCAATACCTTTAGGTCCATTTAGTTTATGGGCGGACGTCGTTAAAAGATCGATATGAAGTTCATTCACATCAATATCTAACAGACTATATGCTTGCACCGCATCTGTATGGAAATATGCTTGGTGATCCTTTAACAGAGCACCGATTTCATTAATTGGTTGGATGACTCCTGTTTCATTATTTGCCATCATAATCGATACTAAAATAGTATGATCTGTTAACGAGCGTTCTAAATCATAGAGACTTATTTGACCTTCTCGATTGACTGGTAAATAAGTAACATGGAAGCCCCGCTTTTGTAAGTACTCCATAATACTTATAATAGCATGGTGTTCTTGCTGGGTTGTAATAATATGATTCCCATTGTATTCATTTTCAAGTGCAGCACCTATTACAGCTAAATTATTTGCTTCTGTACCACCACTAGTAAATATAATCTCATTTTCGTTTGCATGAATGCTGTCTGCTAAATATCGACGCGCTTCGTTTAAATATTTCTTTGATTCCCTTCCAAGAGCATGAGTACTTGATGGATTTCCAAAATATTCATTTTCAAAATTATACATTGTTTGTAAGACATCTTCATGCACTGGCGTTGTTGCGGCATGATCTAAGTAGATCATTTCCCATCTTCCTTCCTCTTCAACTTCTCTTTACATATGGATTTTATTACAATGTCATCATACGAATTTATCGCTTCATTACTACAATAAGTTATAATAATGTAGCTAATTTAGACAATGATGAAGTTAATATCTTATATATAAAACATATACTCTTCTCGCTTCTCACCATCATCATGTTCAAGTAAATCTTTTAATGTTGTTGTATCTAATACTTCCTTTACGACATCCGTAATTCTATACCATAATTCTTGTTGAGCAGGCTCTTCATCCTCAATACCTTCTACAGGAGTAATCGGCCCTTCTAACACCCGAATGATATCTCCGGCGGTTATCGACGCTGGCTCATCGATTAAAATATAACCTCCGTAAGCTCCACGGACACTTTTAATTAAGCCTGCATTTCTTAATGGAGCAGCTAATTGTTCTAAATAATGCGCCGATAAATCCTTTTCTTCAGCGATTGACTTTAATGAACGTGGTCCTTCACCGAATTTGCGTGCTAATTCAATCATCACTGTTAGTCCATATCTTCCTTTAGTAGAAATCTTCAATTCGTTGCACCTCATTTTATATTATATCTTTCATTTTATAATAGAATTATTATTCTTATTGTTTTTCCGTAACTGTCTTCCCTTCAATTAGTATAACATGAACATTGTTGTTCTTGCATTTTATCACATTCAAGTCTACGCTTAAATTAATTACTTTATAAAAAGGAACGATAAAATGAATCGAACACCATTAGCAATTAAAATGCGTCCGACACATATAGATCATATTATTGGGCAAGAACACTTAGTCGGCGAAGGTAAAGTGATTCGTCGTATGGTTGATTCTGAAAATATTGCCTCAATGATTTTATTTGGACCACCTGGTACCGGAAAAACATCGATGGCTTATGCAATCGCTAAAAGCTTGGCATTACCAGTTCGAAAGTTAAATGCTGTCATAGATAAAAAGAAAGATATGGAAATAGTTGTAGAAGAAGCAAAGTTATCTGGACAAATGATCCTAATTCTTGATGAGGTCCATCGGTTAGATAAAGCAAAACAAGATTTCCTTTTACCTCATTTAGAAGATAACTTACTAACAATGATTGGATGTACGACAAGTAATCCATATCATTCCATTAATCCAGCGATTCGTAGCCGTTGTCATTTATTTGAATTATATGGTTTAACAACAGATCAAATAAAAATAGCTATTGATTCAACTTTAGAGAATGAAGATATGGGTTATGGAAACGTCGATATTGCACTAACAAAAGATGCGCGCAATCATTTTGCCTTGAGTACAAATGGTGATGTGCGTGCCGTATTAAACGGGTTAGAATTAGCTGTAAGCTCCACACCTGCTAATGAAGATGGTGTCATCCACATTACTTTGGAAGATGCCGAACAATGCATGCAAAAGAAAAGCTTTTCCCATGACAAGGGTGGAGACGCACATTATGATGTATTATCTGCTTTTCAAAAATCTATTCGAGGTAGTGATGTGAATGCATCATTACATTATTTAGCTAGATTAATTGAAGCGGGTGATATCGAAAGTATTGCCCGCAGACTTATCGTTATCGCATATGAAGACATTGGTCTCGCAAGTCCCCAAGCAGGACCTAGAGCAATTGCTGCTGTGGAAGCTGCAGAGCGTCTTGGATTCCCTGAAGCAAGAATCCCGCTTAGTGTAGCTGTTGTTGAACTTGCTTTATCACCAAAATCAAATACTGCTTACAAAGCATTAGATGCCGCATTATCTGACATACGTAACCGCCATACGGGCGATGTCCCGATCCATTTAAAAGATTCCCATTATCAAGGTGCTAGTAAATTGGGACGTGGGCTTGATTACAAATATCCTCATAATTATGAAGGACATTGGGTCGAACAACAATATTTACCAGATGACATCAAACACCGAGCTTATTTTGACCCGGTGGAAACAGGTAAATTTGAGCGGGCCTTAAAAATGGTTTATGAAAATATTAAACCGAAAAAGTAATATAGCAAACAATATATCCTATGTAGAAGGAAACTCTTTTACATAGGATTTTCATTTTAATATGCGATATAAACTTAAACTTACATTGAAAGAAAGTTAGTTTGTATAATTTTAATGAAAAAGGTCATAATAAGTAACACATTTCTTTTCTATGAAATGG
>JAPFCO010000097.1 GCA_026169505.1 Pseudogracilibacillus sp. | reverse complement strand
ATGTTATCCCAAGACCACACAATGAGCTTGAACTCATCTTACCTACTAGCGATAAATAAGATCAATGAGGATGATAAAAGATGAAGGAGAAAGTGATTGAGGATATTGTAAAAGAAGTCTTAGCAAAAATGAATCAAACAAAGGATGTTACGGTAGATGGTTCGATACCTATAGCAGTCTCAGCTCGTCATATTCATCTTCAACAGGAGCATGTGGAAATTCTCTTTGGTAAAGATTATGAATTAACGAAACGTCATGACTTATCGCAACTAGGACAATTTGCAGCTAATGAAACATTAATGATTGCAGGACCTAAAGGAAGTATTGAACGAGTACGGATTTTAGGTCCTGTAAGACCTGTTTCACAAGTGGAAGTGAGTTTAACGGATGCTTTTACATTAGGGATAAATCCCCCGTTACGAGAATCAGGAAATATAGTTGGTTCAAGTGCGATAACGCTTATTGGACCCGCTGGGACAGTTCATCTAGATGAAGGTCTTATCGTTGCTCAAGCTCATATTCATATGAATCCACAAGAAGCAGAAATGTTACACGTTTCCGATGGACAATTTGTGCAAGTAGAAGTGAAATCGGAACGTCCAATAACAATGAATCGTGTAAAAGTAAGAGTATCTAAACGGTATACATTAGAGATGCATATTGATACGGATGAAGCAAATACTGGATTTATTACACAAGGCACTATCGGGAATATTGTCTACCCAGAAGAAGTTTTATTAGATCGGCGTCAAGAGAGATCGTTAATCACTGTATCTAACCCAATAGAAAATATAACAGTATATGAAAAGAAGCTTTTGTCAAAGGATGATGTCGAGGCAATTCAAGAAAATATCATCCAGATTAATAAACGAACAATTGTAACTGCATTGGCATACGATTGTGCACGTGAACAAAATAAGACGATTAAAATAGTGTGAGAAAGCAGTGATCATCAATGCAATTAGGACAAGTAATTGGTAATGTGTGGGCGACAAGAAAAGAAGAGGGATTAGAAGGATTAAAACTTCTAATCATTCAACCTATCAATGCGCAAAATGATCCTATACGCACACATCTTGTAGCAGCAGATCGAATTGGTGCGGGAATCGGTGATCAAGTTTTAGTAACAAGCGGTGGAGCCTCTAGGTATATTTTAAAGGACCAACCTTTGCCAATCGATGCTGTTGTTATTGGAATTGTAGATTCAACGGAAATAGAAAGAGGTGGAAACAATGGGTAAAGCAATTGGAATGATTGAGACACAAGGTCTTGTTTCTTCGATTGAGGCAGCAGATGCAATGATTAAAGCTTCTAATGTTGAAATCGTAAGTCAAGAATTAGTAGATGGTGGAATTGTTACTGTAATTGTGCAAGGGGATGTAGGCGCGGTTCAAGCAGCTGTTGATGCAGGAAGAGAAACTGTCACACGCATGAATGGTCAGTTATTAAGTGCTCATGTTATTCCTCGTGCAGACGATTCCGTATACAATTTAATTCAGTTGACGAAGCAAGCAGCTAAACCAGCACCTCGAAAAACGAAAACATCTGAAGCGAAAAAGAAAAAGAATGTTGAAAAGCAGGACTAGAAAGGAGAGAATGTTCATTGACTTTCCAACGAAATAAAATTGCTGTCATTGGCGCTGGACATACAGGAGCAACAACGGCATTATTAATGGGACAAAAGCAATTAGGTGATATTGTATTACTTGACCTTCCTGAAGTGGAGAATCCAACAAAAGGAAAAGCATTGGATATGTTAGAAGCGGCACCAATTCAACGCTTTAATTCACAGATTATCGGGACATCAAGTTATGAAGATATTGAAGGAGCCGATATGGTCATAATAACGGCAGGAATTCCACGAAAGCCTGGAATGAGCCGAGATGATCTAGTGAATACGAATGCAAAAGTTATGAAGTCTGTTGCAGAGCAAGTAAAACGTTATGCACCAAACAGTATTATATTAGTATTAAGTAATCCAGTTGATGCCATGACATATGTATGTCAAAAAGTAACTGGATTTCCAAAAAATCGCGTCATTGGACAATCTGGCGTATTAGATACAGCCCGTTTTAATACATTTGTTGCAGAGGAATTAAATATCTCAATTGAAGATATATCGGGTTTTGTATTAGGTGGGCATGGTGATGAAATGGTGCCGCTCGTTCGTTACTCTTATGCTGGTGGTATTCCCTTAGAATTACTCATCCCGCAAGATCGATTACAAGAAATTGTTGAGAGAACACGTAAAGGCGGCGGAGAAATTGTCTCTCTATTAGGTAATGGTAGTGCATACTATGCTCCAGCAGCTTCTATTGTGGAAATGGCGGAAGCAATCATCCTAGACAAAAAGAAAATAATTCCTTCGATTACATTACTTGAAGGGGAATATGGATATGATCATTTATTTTTAGGTGTACCAACAATCTTAGGTGGAAACGGTATTGAAAGCATTATTGAATTACCTTTAACAGAGGAAGAATCAAACGGACTGTCTGTGTCTGCCAATGCAGTTCGTGCAGTTATTGCTATTTGTGAGAAAGTGCTGTAAGTTGTTTGCTAAATAAAACGTTTATGTATAAAATAGGAGATAACAATTAAATAAATAAACGAATAAAAGGTGCCAATTTTGGTTTAAAAGGGAATCCGTTAAACGGAACTGTCCCCGCAACTGTAAGCAATGACGATTAATAAAAATGCCACTGTAGAAATATGGGAAGGTGATATTAATCGGATGAATTGTCAAGTCAGGAGACCTGCCTTTATTCGTCGAGCGACACTTTCTTCGGGGGTTGAGGAGTAGAGGCGAAATTTTTAATTATACTATATTAGAATCAATTTCATAATTATAAAAAACAGCTACGTCACTACAATATGTAGTTAAGAATGTTACAACGAAACTACATATTGTAGTGATGTGGCGATAAATCCGTATTATGAAATTGATTCATTAGTGTAATTAATCCTTTTTGCTTCTCTTTAAACGATAACAAAACAGTTAACAAACCTGAAATGGTGAGTTAGCTGTTTTTTTACTTAAAAGAGGAGGCAAATTTTTATGAATTCAAATGGTGAATGTGGTATTACGATAGAAAACTATTTTATGGAGAGCAATATAAAGCTAGAAGAATTTAAGAAAATGAATGAGGATACCTTTTCAAAAGCTGAAATGGAACAGTTGGTGGCACATATTAAAGGGTATGCTAATCAAACAAGTAATGATAACGTACAAAGAAAATTAATTGAAGAAGGACCAGATTATCTTACTTCCCTGATTCATTTCATGCAGGAATTGATCGATATACCTGGTTCAGTAACTGGATTGGATAAGTGTGGATTAATTCTATCATTATTTGATGCGTTGCAATTAGATTATCTCGTTCCAGTTACCGATTTAGTTGTCCACAAGGAATATGTCGATATTGCAGATAGACATCTCTTTTCCATTCTGGACAATGAACATACAGATCATCTTATTATCGGTGTTGATCAGACGTTTATTACGGCTTTGAATCATTGTACTGAATGGACTTTATATCCCGTTACGTATCATAGCCAGTATCCAGCATATACTACAATTCAACACAAAGAACCTACAATGCAATTATCAGCACTAGGATTGTTTAAACGGATATTATCATATTGCAATAAACGTCGAATTCAATTTTTCTTTAAAGATAACAATAAGAAACAGCATATTACAATTGAAAAAATTAAAAATCTGTGTCAGTTTTCACTGACTGTACATGTCGATCAAATACCTAAACGCGAGCTGGCAAATATACCATATTTAATAAAGTATTATATAGAGAATCAAATAAGAAAACAGCCGACTCTTCAATCTGTAGTCATCCGGCTAACAAGAAATAAGAATATGAAGAAAGTTGAACATGACCGTTTATATAATGAGAGCATGGGGGTGCTAATGCAAATTCAACAAAACATGCGATTGAACCATCGAATATTGATGCTTCTACAAAGCAAGGTAGACGATCATAATTATGCAACTTATGATCTTAATGACATTCATGAACATCATTGCGACCTATATAGTTCTAATCATAAATCGAGGACAATTATTGACACAATGGAAGAAGTTTGGATGAACCAAGCGCTTTTATTTACTTTGTGATGATATAAAGAAGCCTCCAAAAGATTATGAATAATAGCCCGGTGATGAAGCGTTCATGGATGGCTTGAAGAGAATAGCATTATTTTAGATAAACAGTTTTAATGTATAGAGATCTATTGAGTGTACTCACGCGCCTTCTAACTGTTCCAAATTGGCGTGCGGTTGCTCGATAGTTATTTTTAACAGGTTCTGTGTAACTTACCATTGTAGTCTCGCTGTCCACAAGTTTATCCTGTGGACAGATGTATTTATTTTTCAATCATGACTTCATCATAAGAACCTTTATCATTCATCTTTTCTTCAATGACGAGACTATGTTTTTTCATTAAGGCATCCCGATGTGCAAAAAATGTATCATACATTTCCTCTAAATCTTCGTTCGCATCTATTAATTCTTTCCTCTCGATATCGCCTTGGTAATAAGCTAGTCCTTTATCTTGTAATGTGTCATAGGCAAACTCATCTGCATCAATTAGTAATTGATGCAATTCTTGTACTTCCTCATGATTTAAGTGGATTGCATTTTCTTTTTCAATGATGCTTGCTAATTCAGGTAACATCGTTTTTTCTAAGTATTCTTTACTAGTTTCTTTACCATCTGTGTTTTCGAGGTATGTTAAATGACTTTGACTATCATCCATTGTTTCCGCTCGTTCAGCCTCTAACTTGGGTCGATCCTCATTATAATATTGGATTAATTCATCTGTTACTTCTTCGTTTTGTCCACAACTACTTAATACCAGAAGGCAGAAACAGCCAAAGAAAAGTATGACGAATATATTACTTCTTACACTCATTTATTATTCCAACTTTCTTAAATATTATCTAATGTTCATTTAAATCTTTTAATATTGTAAAAAAAGCATAACAATTCATACTATATCAAAAGATATCTGCGAAGTTAAGAGTCATAGTAATCATCTTATAATAAGCACTAGGAACTAACAATATGCCGCAAAAGAATAATTGGGGTGTATTATGGTAAGATGGATAGTATAAGGAAAATTGCAATGAATGATATATAAAGGAAGATAAATATGGCGAAACAACAAGCACCAGTAAAGAAAAATGAAACGGTTCAGCTTACCATCGAAGATCTCACACATGAAGGAAATGGCGTGGGTAAAGTAGACGGTTATCCGATTTTTATTCCACTAGGATTACCAGGTGAAAAAGCAGATGTAAAAGTGATTAAAGTAAATAAACGTTTTGCGTACGGGAAGTTATTGCATACCCATAAAGCAAGCCCAGAACGTGTTACACCACCGTGTAATGTGTATTATAAATGTGGTGGCTGCCAACTCCAACATATGAGTTATGATATGCAATTAGAGATGAAGCAAAACCAAGTGAGAAATGTCATGCAAAAAGTTGCTCATCTCCCAGATGTTCCTGTCCACCCAGTAGTAGGAATGGAGGATCCATGGCGCTATCGAAATAAAATTCAAATTCCGGTTGGGGAAAAAGAGGGCGAGCTTATTACTGGATTTTATCAACAGCGAAGCCACCGTATTATTGAAGATATGGAAACATGTGTGATCCAAGATGAACTTGGTGATAACATTGTCGAAGCAGTTAGGAAAATTGGTACAGAACTTGGTATCCGTGCATATGATGAACAAGCTCATCGAGGCGAGTTACGTCATATAATTGTTCGGACAGCTTATACGACAAATGAAGCAATGCTTGTTCTAGTTACTCGTACGGAAAACCTGACGAAACAGGCGCAATTAATTGAGAAGGTCACACAACAATTCCCAGAGATTAAGTCAATCATTCATAATGTAAATAGCCAAAAGACGAATGTTATTTTAGGAAAAAAATCTCGGACGATTTATGGCGGAGATTATATTTATGATACAATCGGTGATTTAGAATTTGGCATTTCTGCTCATTCGTTTTACCAAGTGAATCCAGTACAAACGAAAAAGTTATATGATACTGCATTAAAATATGCGAATGTAGGTGCAAACGATGTTGTCATTGATGCTTATTGTGGGATTGGAACAATATCTTTATTTTTAGCTCAACAGGCGAAAAAAGTGTACGGCGTTGAAATCGTTCCACAAGCAATCGATGATGCAAAAGCGAATGCTAAACGAAACAATATGGATAATACGGAATTTGTTGTTGGCGAAGCGGAAAAAATTATGCCATGGTGGACAAAACAAGGGTTGCGTCCAGATGTAATTGTCGTTGATCCACCACGTAAAGGGTGTGACGCATCACTACTAGAAGCAATGATTGCGATGGATCCAAAGCGTATCGTCTATGTATCATGTAATCCATCGACATTAGCTCGAGACTTGCGCATTTTGGAAGATGGTGGCTATCGGACACAAGAAGTGCAACCAGTTGATATGTT
>JAPFCO010000178.1 GCA_026169505.1 Pseudogracilibacillus sp. | reverse complement strand
CGTCGGTGGAAGAACCGTCCATTTCCATTGACCTGTTAAGAACGCTACGTCATTACTAAATGAATTTTGCAGCATCGTACCTAAAGTAATTCGAGTCGGATCTCCCAATCCTAGAAAAGATAGTCCCGCTTCCATCGCAACTGCTGACTGTGCTGTAACTAGGAACTTTGTCGTAATCGTTCCACTTAATTGCGGTAATATATGACGCGAAAGGATATGCATTTTAGGGGCATGTAATAATAACGCAACTTTTACATATTCTCTTTCCTTTATACTTAATACTTGCGAACGAATAATCCGCATATATCCAGGCCAAGTGATCAAACCTAATGTGAATATTAAAACCCAGATACTTTGGTTTGAAAAAGAAACAACAATTAACACAATAAGTAACGTCGGCATAACGAGAATAACATTCGCTAAACCGTTAATATATCGATCAAACTTTTGTTGATACCCTGCAATGATTCCTAAAAACGTACTTAAAAAAGTACTTAAAACTGCAACAATTACAGCAATAAAAAGAGATGTCCGTGTACCATAAATTAATTGACTGAAAACATCCTGACCTTGTTCACCTGTACCAAGCCAATGCTCTATTGACGGAGGTTCCGATTCAATACCCTCAAAACCAAATGGATCATATGGTACGAAGATTGGTCCAATAAAGGAAAAAATCAACAACAGAAATAAAAACAATAAAGTAACTCGTTTGATCATTCTTTTATTTTTCATCCTATACCTCCTCTTTTCTCATACGAGGATCAAGTTTCGGATAAATAAAATCAGCAATTAAATTCGTACATAAAATCGTAATCGTAAAGACAAAAAACAAACCATGCATCAAAGGGTAATCACGTTGTAATATTGCCTCTTGAAGTAACTTACCAATACCAGGATAGGAGAAAACGGTCTCTACTAATATTGCTCCAGTAATTAGTAGACCAACCCTTAAGGTAAGTAATGTAAATATCGGTAAAATAGCATTCTTAAGTGCGTGTCGAACTAATATCTTTCGTCGCTTCAACCCTTTTGCTTCAGCTGCATACATATATGGTTCATTTAATATCTCCACCGTTGAATTACGTATTAATAAGTAGATACTCGTCACTCCTGCAATTGTTAAAACACTTATTGGAAGAGCAGCGTGATATAATACATCCGTGATAGTACTAAAATAGCCCGCCAAACCTTCTTCTACAAATAAGAATTGTGTTGCACTCCCACCAAATGGAAACAACCCTAACTCCGTTGAGAAGAATAACAATGACAGCATACCAAGCACAAAGCCTGGCACAGCACCAATTGAAATCATACTTGTAAATAAAAGACCATCATTTTTTTTGTGTTGTAACCACCCTGAAATTAATCCTAAACCTATTCCTATTATAAACATGAAAATAGTAGAGACACTTACTAAAAGAATCGTCCATTTTGCATGTACCATAATTAAATCAATGACAGATGTTTGATATGAAATGGAATTTCCAAAATCTGCTGTAATGATTCCTTTCACATAACTTGTGAGTTGAACAAAAATAGATTCATCCAATCCATAATACGACTCTACAGCTTGTTTTTGTTCTTCCGTCATTTCAAAAGATTTATTATGACCACTGTCTATATATGAAATTGGTCCACCAGGCATCAATCTAGGGAATAAAAAATTTAATAACATGATAACTAAAAAGACAATAAAGTAATTCGCTATCTTATTCTTTGTTTTCACCGATAAACGCCGCCTTGTTCATCCATAAAGGAATACCGTCCGCAATCCCACCGTCTGTATTAAACCAACCGTTATACTCTGACTCGTCATATAACCAGTAAAATGGTCGATGAAAGAGAACGAGAGTTGGTAATTCTTCCGCTAAGATATCTTGCATCTCATCAATATATTGCTTTCGCTCTTCTTCATCTAACATAGTAACTTGTTTTTCCGCAAGCTCTTGGAATTTTTCATGATCTAATGCTTTTCCTCTTGCTGCATATGTATTACTAGCTTCCCCTAAGAACCAAACTCGTAAATAATCTGGATCTCCACTAAATCCAATATGAGATGTTAATGCTAAGTCATATGTGTTTTCACCTAATAACGATGTAAAAGTAGCAACATCTACTTGTTTTATTTCTAGCTCAATCCCTACTTTTTCCAACATACTTTGCATTAACTTTGCTTCTTTTTCTTCAAATGGAGAAATAAGAATACTAAGTTCTAATGCATCTCTCATTCCATCAGCATTTTTTTCGTAACCGCCTTGATCTAACAACTCATTTGCTTTATCAATATTATAGTCATATTGTTTTACATCTTCGTTATACCATTTGGAGTCTGGTGGGATGATTCCTGCATTCCCAACGATCGGATTACCACCTAAAGATTTTGTCGCTAACGACTCTCTATCTAAAGCGTATGTTATTGCTTGCCTCAGCTCTTTATTCTGAATATCTTGATGTTCTAAATTAAATAATAGTCTTACGGCACTTCCAGTAGGCTTACTTTCCATCACATCGAATTCTGCTTCTTCCATTTCTTTCACTTCGTTAAAATTCCATGTCATGGTTGCATCGACCTTATCATTTTTAACTGCCATACTACTATCTTCATTTATGATGGCTAACTTTTTAATGCGTGGTTTTCCTAAAAAGTATCCTTCATTTGCTTCGAATAAATAGTTTCCTTTATCTTGCTCATATGTATCGACTTCGTATGGACCTGTACCTATTAATGCATCACTTTCAGTATAATTCATCGGTTCGTCCACATCTTGCCAAATATGTTCTGGAATGATCGGAATAATTCCCGCCACATCTGTAATAAATGGTGCATAAGGGTATTTCAATTTAATTGAAAATGATGATTCACTTTCAGCGCTTATACTTTCAACCATACTAAGATCACCCTTCCAATTATAAGGGTGCTTTGCAAAATACTCATATGAGAAAACAGCATCACTTACTGTTACAGGTTCACCGTCATGCCAATTAACATTTTCTCTCAAATCAAACGTATATGTTAATCCATCATCTGATATAGCCCAGTCCTCCGCTAATAATGGAATTACCCCTGAATCATCTTTCCATGTGAGTGAATCGAAAATAAATGTATTTAACAAAAATCCGCCTGGTCCATCTTGATTAAATGTAAAAGGCGATAAAAATCCGCTATCCCAAAAACCTACTCTATAATAATCTAGCTCTTCTGAAGTAGATCCTTCTGCATTTCCCTTCGTCGACTTTGTTTGTTCTACACTACCACAGGCTGTTAATAACATAAAAACAAAGATCATTGCGACTAAACGTTTATAATGATGCAATTATATTGCCCTCTTTCTACTTATTATTGATAATGATAATCGTTATCAATAATAAGCTTATAATAACAGCGGCTTTTTTGCAAGTACTAGTTCCACATTCTTAATTCGTCATAAGATGGTGGAACGAATAAGGAAGTAATCATATGAATGGCTTGGCAAAAAAACGGCATTAGATGACAATATTTCGGCGCGTAAATACAAATGAATGGCTATTCCCAACTCACTATTTCTGCACAACACTAGTATAACCCGTTTTTAATAGTTGGCACGTTACTTGCAATATTACTAGTAACTAATATAAAAGGAGGAATAATGATGAAAGCGAAAGCAGCAATTGTAAACGAATTCAATCAGAAATTGGAAGTAAAGGAAGTAAAAATTGGTAAACCCGGTTTAGGTGAGATTTTAGTCAAAATGGAAGCCTGCGGTGTTTGTCATACTGATTTACATGCGTCACACGGCGATTGGCCTATTCAGCCTAAGCTACCATTAATTCCAGGACATGAAGGTGTTGGGATTGTCACAGAAGTTGGTGATGGTGTAACATCGATTAAAATTGGTGACCGTGTTGGGATTCCTTGGCTTTTCCAAGCATGTGGCGAATGTGAATTTTGTTTAGCAGGAAAAGAAACACTCTGTATGGATCAATTAAATGGCGGTTATTCTATTGATGGCGCATTTTCTGAATACTGTATTGCTGCTGCTGATTATGTTGCTCGTATTCCAGAAGGAGTAGATTCAGTTGAAATTGCTCCAATATTATGTGCAGGAGTAACGACTTATAAAGCTTTAAAAGTATCTGGTGCCCAACCAGGCGATTGGGTAGCAATCTACGGGATTGGTGGGCTTGGACATGTTGCGCTCCAATACGCTAAAGCAATGGGATTCAAAGTTGTAGCTGTAGATATTCATGATGATAAGTTAACGTTAGCAAAAGAACTTGGTGCTGATTTAACGGTTAATGGACAAAAGACAGATCCAGTAGAAAAAATCAAGAACGAAGTCGGTGGTGTACAAGCTTCAATTAGTGTTGCTGTTACCAAAGTTGCTTTCGAACAGGCATACCACTCCGTTAAACGTGGGGGTTCTGTCGTTCTTGTCGGCCTACCAAATGATGATATTCCTATACCTATTTTTGACACAGTGTTAAATGGAGTCAGTGTAAAAGGTTCAATCGTTGGAACGAGAAAGGATATGCAAGAAGCATTACAATTTGCTGCAGATGGCAAAGTGAAAGCAATTGTCTCAACAGCAAAGCTAGAAGATATTAATGAAGTGTTAGCAGATATGGAACAAGGAAAGATTAACGGACGTGTCGTTTTAGCATTCTAATGTAAGGAATAATAATTAAAATGGAGAAGGGCACACTTCCTTCTCCTTCATATTATGTAGAGATGAGGTAGATGAATGATTTACGAACAACCAGGACATGCAAATGCTATAGTAAAATTTAAAAAGCGCTATGATAATTATATTAATGGAGAATGGACACCTCCAGTAAAAGGAAATTATTTTGACAATCCAACGCCGGTAACCGGAGAAAACTTCTGTGAAGTGGCCCGTTCTACAAAAGAAGATATTGAGGTTGCACTCGATGCCGCCCACGCTGCAAAAGAGGTGTGGGGAAAAACTTCTGTGACAGAAAGAGCAAATGTTTTATTAAAAGTAGCAGCTCGTATGGAAGATAATTTAGAAAAACTCGCAGTCGCCGAAACATGGGATAACGGAAAAGCTGTAAGAGAAACATTAAATGCAGACATCCCTCTTGCAATCGATCATTTTCGATACTTTGCAAGTGCAATCCGTGCCCAAGAAGGTTCACTTAGTCAAATTGATGAAGATACAGTTGCTTATCATTTTCAAGAACCCTTAGGTGTTGTTGGGCAAATTATTCCGTGGAATTTCCCACTTCTAATGGCAACATGGAAAATTGCACCCGCATTAGCTGCCGGAAATTGTATCGTATTAAAACCTGCAGAACAAACGCCCGCATCCATTATGGTGTTGTTGGAATTAATCGGTGATTTATTGCCTCCAGGCGTCCTAAATATCGTCAATGGATTCGGGGTCGAAGCTGGTAAACCACTAGCATCCAACCCACGCATTCAAAAAATTGCCTTTACTGGAGAAACGACAACCGGAAGACTTATCATGCAATACGCTTCTGAAAACATTATTCCAGTTACATTAGAATTAGGTGGGAAATCACCAAATATTTTCTTCAAAGATGTGATGGATCAAGATGATGCATTTCTAGATAAAGCGATTGAAGGATTTGTTATGTTTGCTTTAAACCAAGGGGAAGTATGTACATGTCCATCACGAGCTTTAATCGATGCATCGATTTACGATGAATTTATCGCAAGAGCAATCAAGCGTGTCGAAATGATTAAAACAGGTAATCCACTAGATACTAACACAATGATGGGTGCTCAAGCATCGACCGAACAAATGGAAAAAATCAAATCATATTTAGATATCGGAAAACAAGAAGGTGCCGAATGTTTAACTGGTGGAGAAGTAAATCAAGTGGATGGATTCGAAAATGGGTATTATATTAAGCCAACAGTATTTGCTGGAAATAATAAAATGCGAATTTTCCAAGAGGAAATTTTTGGACCGGTCGTCTCTGTCACAACATTTGATTCAGATCAGGAAGCGTTAGAAGTCGCAAATGACACTTTATACGGCCTTGGTGCTGGTGTTTGGTCGCGTGAAATAAATAAAGCATACCGTTTTGGTCGAGGTATCCAAGCAGGCCGTGTTTGGACAAACTGTTACCACGCTTACCCAGCTCATGCTGCATTCGGTGGTTACAAGCAATCCGGAATCGGTCGCGAGAATCACTTAATGATGCTAAGCCACTATCAGCAAACAAAAAACCTACTTATTAGCTATGCTGAAGATAAACAAGGATTCTTTTAATCTTAAAAAAATAAATAGAATACATGGATCTTATTAGAATCGTGCGATATCCACAGAAGGTATTGCAAATCATTTCGGGATGGTACAATCCGAACCCAAGACGGGGTAGTTCACTTACGATGTACAATGAGTTCTAATCAAAACAAAGGCTGGCGGTAGATCTGTTGTCTACTGCTGGCCTTTTTCTTTCAATAAATAGCGTAAACGCCGGTCCGTGATATTTAGGAGAGCAGCAGCTTCTTTACGGTTACCCATAGTATGTTGTAAAGTTTTTTCAATATAGGCACGTCCAATAAATCGTTCAAGTGCTTGTACTTTTTCTAGTACGTCCTCCAATGGAGATATAGCATCCTGTTCCCAAATTGTGTTCACTTTTTTTTGCCATGCTTCGGTGTATTCAGTAAATGATTGTCCTGACTGAGATTGTTTGATGTAATATCTTACATCTGTTGCATCATTATCAACCACACCCATCCTAGAACCTGCCCCTTCACGTTCTATATCCGGAGAAGTTATTTGTTCTGGTAAATCAGCAGGGGTAATGACCGTTTCCCCTTCACCCAATATAGTCAAAGCTCGTTTCATCACATTGGATAATTCACGGACATTCCCCGGCCATGCATACGTTTGTAATAATTCAACCGTGTCTTCATGGAATGTCATGGGCAGATCAGCTTTACGTATCATATGATGTGCTATCGTCATGATGTCTCGCTTACGTTCTCGTAATGGTGGCATTTGCAATGTAACCACATCGAGCCTATACAATAAATCTTCTCGGAATCGCTTCATTTTTACTTCTTCACGTAGATCAACATTCGTCGCGGAAATGATTCGTATATTCGTTTTACGAACTTCTTCACCACCAACTCGCATATATTCACCTGTTTCTAGAACACGAAGTAATTTTACTTGTGTTGCGGCAGAAGCTTCTCCAATTTCATCTAAAAATAAAGTTCCTTTATTTGCGATTTCAAATACACCGCGTCTTTCTTTTACTGCACTAGTAAATGCACCTTTTTCATGTCCAAATAATTCACTTTCTAACATCGTTTCCGCTAATGCCCCACAATTAATTCGAATATACGGCTGTTCGCTACGATTACTTGCTAAGTGAATAAAGTGAGCCAACAATTCCTTCCCCGTTCCTGTCTCACCTTGGATTAATACATTAATACTTTTACTTGCGATCTTATATGATAACGTCAATAAACGATGAAGGATTGCTTCCTCGCCAAATATAATCCCGCTCATTTGCGCTAATTCCAAAATGTCGTTCTCGGTTTTCGTCACTTGATTATCTAATAAATGATCAATCATCTGCTCTATTTCTTCAATATCTGCAAATGGCTTTTCAACATAGTCGCTTGCTCCTAGTCTAATTGCCTCAACTGCTGTTTTTACCGTACTATAACCTGTCATGATCACTGTTTTACATGCTGGCATTTTATCTCCAAGTTTTTGTAATATATCAAGTCCGTTTGTATCTGGCAATTTAACATCAATCATCGCCAACTGATAGGCACGTCCTTCACACAGCCGCTCAAAATCTGCCCCGCTATAACCAACAGTGACCTTATGACCTCGTTCCTGCAGTAAATAGGCTAAAAAAGTTCCCACTTCTTTTTCGTCATCGATAATTAAAATATTCGCCATACGTACATACCTCCACTACTCAATTTTCCATCTGTAACGGAAGTTGCAACGTGAATGAACTTCCCTTTCCAAACGTACTTGTGACAGAAATATCTCCTTGATGGGACTCCGCAATCCCTAAACTAACAGACAGTCCAAGTCCAGTCCCTTTTCTCACTTGTTTTGTCGTAAAAAACGGATCAAAAATCTGTCCGGTAGCTTGTTCGTTCATTCCAATTCCATTATCATGCACCGATAAATAAATAAGTGAACCTGCCACTTTGGTCTCTAGGATGATTTCCTTTGGACGATCCACTTCCTCAAGGGCATCTTTTGCATTCAACATAAAGTTGATAATCACTTGTTCAATTTGTTGCATATTACCATCAATTAAAGGAATATCTTTCGCCAAATCTAAAGTCACTTGAATCTGTTGTTGCCTCATTTGATACCCAATCATTCCTAACACATTATCCACCGCTTCATTTACCGAACAACGCTCAAATAAATACTCATCTTGGCGGGAAAATGTGAGTAAATTTCGAATAATATTTTGACTTCGCTTTCCACATTCATATATGTCATGTAACAAATGATAGGTCGAACTTTCCTTCGTTTCTTTTCGCAATAATAGTTGTGCATTCCCTAAAATTGCTGTCAACGGATTATTCAACTCATGGGCTACACCTGCCGCCATTTCTCCAATAGCTGCTAATTTTCCAGATTGCATAATCTGTACTTCATATTGCCGTTTCTTCGTAATATCACGTACATAAATGATAATATGATATACATTACCTTGTTCATTAAACACTGGATATGCATACACTTCACAATACACTTGATCCAATAACTTTAATTCTGCATAAACTGCTGTTTGTCCTGCCATACAACGATCAAATATACTGCCCGCTTGCTCATCGATTCCATACAGAATCTCGTTCAACATCAAGATATCTCCATCCGGTTGAAGAAATTGCTGTGCCGCTTCATTCGCTTGCACGACAATCCCTTCCAAGTCGACAAGTAGAATTGGATCCATCACAGCTGAAAAAGTTTGTTCCCACTCGTTTTTCTTATTCAATACTTCCTGATATAATCGGACATTTTCATGGGAAACCGCAATTTGATCTGTCAACTGTTGAAAGAAACGCCGATCATGTTCATCGTATTCGACTATTTCTTCACTTCCTAAACTGAATAAACCGATTATTTTCCCTTGTACATACATTGGTAAAATAATAATCTGCTTTAAATTCAATTGAATAAAAGGTGTGACTTCTACATAATCGTCTGCCTTATCTACGATATAATTACGTGATTTACTTTCCATAATTACCTGCCAATATAAGGAACGTTCACGCGGGAATATCGGGCCAATATCTTGATAATGCGCTATTTCTGGATATATCGTATGCACCCGCAACTGATCTCGTTCATGATGTAATTCAAATAAACTTAGTCGCTTAAATGAAAAAATTGCTTGCATTTTTTCTAAAATAAGATGTAACATGTCATTCATCGACATTTCAATATTGAACCCTTTCATTACATCATGAATAATTTCTAATTGCGTATTTTTCTTTTTCATTTCATTAATAGAGGTTTTCAATGCTGCATAGTAATTTTTTTTCGATGATTGCACACCTACGAGCCTATCAATCATCACTTGCCTATCTGTCATACCAATGTCCCCCTGTACAATTATTACTTTGTCACATGGTAATCGTTCAAAATCACTTACAACCAAAAGGTTATAAAGCTTGATTAAATAAACGTTCCACATCTGTTTTCGTAATATCACGTGGGTTCGTAATCATACATGCATCCTCAATCGCATGTGAACTAATTTTTGTCGCATCCTTTTCTGATAAATTTAATTCTGACAACCGCTGTGGTGCACCAATATCGCTAGCTAATTGTCTTACTAAATGAACTGCCGCTTCTCCTGGATGTGCAATTGGCTTAGGAAGTTCTTCCCCTCCTAGCAATGTCGCAATCCGTCCAAATTTATCGGGTGCTGCAATATAATTAAATTCCATTACATATGGTAATAAAATTGCATTCACATCGCCATGCGGTAATAAGAACTGACCACCAATTGCGTGACTCATTGCATGCACTGCACCTAAAATAGCATTTGAAAACGCCAAGCCGGCCTGGACGCTTGCCATTGCCATTTTCTCCTTCGCCTCTTGTTGCATCTTTGACCCTACAGATTGCCGTAAATATTTCGCCACAAGGAAAATGGTGTTTTCCGCATGCACATCTGTTAATGGGGTTGCTGCAATGCTCACATACGATTCAATTCCATGTGTCAATACATCTAACCCTGTTGTTGCCGTTAATAACGCATCTTTTGTCACTAATGTCTCTGGATCAACAATAGCAATATCGGGTACTAGTGACTTTGAAATAATCGTCAATTTCTTTTGATATTGTGAATCTAATATAATAGAAAATTGCGATACCTCAGAACCTGAGCCAGCCGTTGTAGCGACCATTACTTGAGGAGGAAGTGGTAGCTTAATTTTATCTACTCCCTCGTAATCACGAATCTTCCCACCATTTGTTGCTATAATTGCTATTGCTTTTGCTACATCAATAGCACTACCGCCACCTACACCAACAATCGCATCACATTCCGCCGCTAAATATTGTTGTACGCCAACTTCCACTTCGTAATCTTTTGGATTTGTTGTCAAATCAGAAAAAACAGAATAACTCAATCCTACTTCACGGCAACTTTTAATAATTAGTTCTGCCCAACCAGATTCGATGACACCTGGATCCGTTACAATTAACACGTTTTGCGCACCTAGACGAGAACAACTTTCCCCAACTTGCTGAATGGAACCGCTACCAAAAATAACTTCAGGCATGACGAATTTATGAATTTTCAACATGATCCCTCACAATCTATTAATCTATCAGTTCCTTCATAATCGATTAACTTTCATTATACCATAAGAACTTCCCTATCTACATGCTATCGAAAGACCAAAAATGACCTTTCACCAAACATTATCAACACATATTCACCGTAATAATTAATAGGAATGAATCAATTTCATAATTACAAATAAGAGCTATGTCACCACATTATGTAGTGAAGAAAGTTCCAACGAAACTGCATATTGTAGTGATATAGCAATAAACTAGCATGATGAAATTGATTAGAATAGCAAACCATAATCAGATGTCATTTTTTTATATTCGTTTACTTAATCAACACCTATTCGTTATCAGTATTGTACGAATCAATAACGATACTTTATAATAGAGGTTAGAAGCGAGGCGATTAGGATGAAAGAAAAGGTAGCAGTACAACAATCTTTTGGTAAAAACAAAGCTGGTTATATTACGAGTTCCACCCATGCACAAGGTGAAGACTTAGATATAATGATCGATTGGCTTCAACCGTCAACACAGATG
>JAPFCO010000495.1 GCA_026169505.1 Pseudogracilibacillus sp. | reverse complement strand
CCGGCAACGCGCCCTTTTTTCTATTTCCAGTATAACCGCATATCGTGAAGTTGTCAACCCGTCTTTCTGTGCTTGCAGGAGGGCGGGTTTATAATTATTCAATAGATTGTTATATCGTTTATTCATGCTATCAACTGTTTTTTTAAATGTATCTGCGATTTCCTGGAACTCTTTTTCATTGGCTGGTTTATAATAACCTTTGAATTTACCAGTCCTATTTGCTCCAATTACAAAACCATAATCATTTATCAGACTTTCAATAATTTGATGTGCTTGTCGTCTATCATCTATATCTGCTATCATCATAATGTCACTTAATAAAGTGGCATTTTCTTTGCCTACCCGAATACAGTCTGCCACGACTTTGTGTTTTTCGGGTAGGCTATTTATGTCTTTATAGCTTGTCATGTTCTCACCCCTTTCTAGTTAAATACACTTAATATTTATGTCTTTTAGAAACGTTTACTAGCGTAACCCTTCCGTCATATACTTTTACAATTAATTCGCCGTAATCTGGCAATTCAAATGCTTTAGCATTCCCCTGATCCGTTACTACTACAAACGGCCGATCTTGTTTTAAAGAGATGGAAGCGGTGTTCTTTTGATAATCTAACTTGATTTTATTTTGCTCCATTTAACCATCCTTTCATCAAAATACTTACATAGCTTATTATTTATATTCTTGCTAACTTGCAATAATTGTTCATCATTCATTTTATGATCCAATGATTTACCCCATACAATGTGGTTGAATTGCTCTAATTCTGTACGTGTTAACGTCTTTAAAGCTTCGCTTAGTAATGTTCGTTCTTCTTGCAAGGACTTCATTTCGTCCTTTATTCGCTCTTCGGATTCGATTATATAAACAACTGCATTTTCCACTGATATTGTTTCTTGTTGAATCTTCCCCCATCTCGTTTCATATCCAGGATAATGGCCGGCGAATATTCTATCTCTACTTTCTTGGTATTCTTCAATTAATAATCTATGGTGATACTCCGCTTCAATACACTTCCTAAGTAAATGCGCTCCATCACTGTACATGGCCTATCCCTCTTTCAATCCGCATGAAGCGGGAGCATTAATACTGCTGTTTTATTGCTTGGTCTGCTATATCATCTAAAATTCGATATACAGTCCTTCTACTTATTCCTAGATGACTAGATATGTCAGTGACATTCATTCCGTCAGTTGCGCAATGAATAACTGCATAATCACGATCATTATCAACGCTATTCATCATGTCATGTATAGTTTCTAGCTTGTCACCATACCTCATTTTAAGTTTATGTAACCTCTTATCTGATTGGCTCTTTGATTCAAATGCTTTAATATTTTGAATTGACATTAATTGATTACTTGATTCAACCTCATCATCTTCTATCAATTCGGAAATTCTTTTATATTCCTTCATTATCCATTGGTAATTTCTAATATCCTCCCTTATTTGCTTCTTTTCATCGTCAATCATGCTGCACCTCTTTTTTATTCGTAGTGTTTAAAAATGAGTGATTATAAAATGATTCTGCTTCTATGATCCGTAGTATCTGCATATTAGATAAATCATTTGTATCGATAAATTTATCAAGCAATTTTCTAAGAGATTCAATGCTTGTTTGATTACTCATTCATAGCACTCCTAACTTTTCTCTTGCTCTCTCGATATAACACTGAACTGCGCTCTTGCTGACTCCTAACTGATCGCTAATTTTCCCCATGCTCAATAATTCTACCGTATGCAACAAGTAACACTGCCTTTCTCTTGGTGAAAGAACGTTTAATAAAGATGATAGTTTCCTTTCTTGATCGCCCGCCTGTTTAGTCGCTTCAATCACTTTATCTAACGTAATTTCGTCTAGTTGTTGCCCTAACCGCTCCCGTAACATATCAATTTTCATTAAATCTGTTGTAATTTCGATTGCTTCGGCATCAGTACAACCTTTATTACTCAAATCCTCTATAAGCTTAGGAAGCTTCACGCCTTTTTACCTCCAATTCATGGTCAATTTTGTCTTCAACTTCCTTATACGGATCATTGTAATGATTCATAGAGACAAAACCGCCAATCGATTCATCCCAATAACCATTCATGCCATAAACAAATTTATCAGCGTATGTATGCGCCCTATATTTACTAATCTTATAAAGGGGATTCTTTTCCGGTAACATGCCTGTTTCCAGCCACTCTATAACAAAATCCATATCATAAATCATCGAGTTGATAATCTTCTTATCTACTTTATCCGCTTCAATTTCATCATTTAAAGCCGCTACCTTCTTTCTTAATTGCTTTCTTCCAGCTTTATATTCCTCTAGTAAACTATTAGCCCATGATTTCATTTGCCCGCTCCTTTGTGGTATAATAGAAGCAGTATTATGTTCGGCTAAAAACAAATAACTGCTTCTATCTCACAAAAGATGTCGGTAATTTTACCGGTATCTTTTTTATTGCGTTAAATTAATATGATCTTTTATCACTTTAAAAATCCTCCTGTGGAAAACTAATTAAACAATAAGTTTCGTTGTCATGTTTTGAACTAAAAACAACATCCCCATTTGATAAGTTAGTATGATAAGAACCAGACTTAAAAGTAATGTCTGTAGTATCACTGAATAGACGAATAGATATATAGGATTCTCCTTCTATCCGATCAAAAACAACTTCCAAAACATTATCTAAGACAGATAGAGTTGGCTCACTAGGAAAATCATGGTGATAAAATTCAATTAAAAATCTATTTCTTGTATTATTTTTCAATTCAGTATAGCTAGTTTTAAAATTATTGAACGGCATAACCTTAGTCATATTACCCCTCCTAAAATCTACTTTCTCGCCTGTGATCTTCACCCTGTAATCTGATTCCCTTTGCATTATCCATCATCCTTGATGCAATACGATCACCGTTATAACCGTATTTCTTTTCTAGTTCTTGTTCAACATAGTTAGTAGTGCATACGATAGCCTTATTCAATCTAGCTTCAAATACCGCATATAACACATCAGAAGCCCATGATTCATTACCGTTGTCAATTGGCTTTACATATTCGCTTCCTACATCATCTAATACTAGTAAATCAATTGATTCAATTACCTTGAATATACGTTCCTCTGTTAACTGTGAACCATTTTGGTACGTACTTTTAATCAGTTCTAATACGTCTCTTGTCTTTATGAACCATGTTTTATACCCTCGTTGTCTCAACCCTTTTGTAATCGCATAAGCTAAATGGCTTTTTCCGTTTCCGCTTTTCCCACTCAATACTAATGATTTTTTGTTATCAAACGATTTAATGT
>JAPFCO010000309.1 GCA_026169505.1 Pseudogracilibacillus sp. | reverse complement strand
TTATACAAGAAAAATGCAAAGCTAGATATATGGGAGATTCCCTTTTGGGGTATGTGCGATGGCACGGAAATTCATGCGATCAAACGCGACTGTCCACGAATAAGCCACTGCCTCACCACATGTTATCATCTTTCTTTTGTTGTTCTAATAGTGCTCGAATTCTAGCTTTATAAGGATCTTCTGGAATTGTTACAACTACCTCTTGTAAAATTTGTGTCTGACAGCTCAAACGCAATCCTTGTGCAATGTTTTCATCACCTAGTTTACGTACTTCTTTCTCTGACACTGAAGAAATACCTGACTGATCTTCGATGATTACTTTACATGTCGTACAAGATGCTTTACCACCACATTTATGGCGCAAGTCAACCTTACCTTGTCGCGCTGCTCTCAAAATAGTATGTCCTTTGTTTACTTCTACTATTTTATCTTCTGATTCAACTGTTTGAAACGTTATCTTTGCCATTGTTTATTCCTCTATTCATTCTATTTACTCTATACCTTTTTCTGAATACTTTTATGGTATGCTCATCGACAAATGGTATAATAAATCATATGTAAATCTGTAAGGGAGCATTCACCTATGTCTAAAATGAGTAAAAAAGTAAAAAGCGCTATCTATTTACAACAATATGAAAATGTGTTCGCCTGTCCAATCTGTCAAAGTGATGTGCACATTGATAATTTATCACGAATGATTTGCGATAATCATCATGCGTTCGACATTGCAAAACAAGGCTATATTAATTTAATGAATAAACCTCTAACAACAAATTATCATAAACAATTATTCCTTGCACGGCAACAAGTTTTAACAGAAACAACGCTATACCAATCCGTTATTCAAGCGATTATAAAAATAATTGAACAATCTGTATCAAAAGAACACCTTACTATTTTGGATATGGGCTGTGGAGAAGGATCACATTTAGTTCAAATTTGTCGTGGACTTTCCAAATCAAGCGTCGGCATTGGGATCGATATTTCAAAAGAAGCAATCGCAACCGCAACAAATCATGAAGATTCCATGATTTGGTCTGTCGCGGATATCGCACAAGTACCACTTAAAGAACATCAAGCAGATGTCGTGTTAAACTTTTTATCACCATCGAATTATGCAGAATTTGACCGAATGATGCATGAAGACGGGATAATTATCAAAGTAGTACCGAACAAAGATTATTTACGAGAAATACGTGATCTTTTATTTCAGCATACCGAAAGAGAGAATTATTCTAATCAAGCTGTCATCGACCGATTTCGTGAGAAGTATCGTATCATGACACAACAAACAATTCGTGACGTGCATGAGATTGACCAGGTCACTTTGGACACTCTCATACAAATGACCCCTCTTACATGGTCAGCATCACCTGCACAGCTTGAACGATTAACTCATTCCAACATGAAACAACTTACAATTGATTTAGACATATTAATCGGTAAACGCTATGTTTAATCACAAGTATATCATTGATCGAGCTGAACAAATCTTTTCACCTACCGAATCATCCAGTAGGCTTTCAATAATAAAAAAAGGAGCGTATCTTCTTAAAAAAGAATACGCTCCTTTTTCTTATAAACCAGTTACTTTAGTCAATTTCATAATATTAACGTAACCTCATACTTCTGAATGAACAGTCTCTTGGCGAATCGAAAATGAAAATATCGCACATATAAATGCTACGATAACAACAATCGACCCGACATGAGCTGGCGCAGTTACTGAGTCTGTTTTGTCTAAGACTAACCCTCCAATTGCCGAGCCTAAAGCAATCCCTATTTGCAATGCAGAGTTATTAAAACTTTGATGAATCCCTGCCGTCTCTGCATCCGTTTGAATAATATACTCCTGTTGTGGAGGAGCTAATCCCCAACTTAATGCACCCCAAATTATCATCACGATTATAAATAATGGAAATGAAAATGTGACATATGGCAATATAAATAACATAACGGCAAAAGAACCGATCACAAATAAAATCGTCTTTTGTACACCAAATTTGTCTGCAAATGTTCCACCTAGAGCACCACCAGATACAGCAGCAATACCAAAAATGAAGTACGTAATACTAATCCAGTTTTGACTTAAATGTAGAGTCGTTTCTAAAAACGGTGTGAAATAGGCATAAAAAGTGTAATGCCCTGCCAACATAAACATCGTTGCCAAATGGGCTCCACCAATTTTAATATTACCTAACGCCTTAATTTGAGTTGATAATGGAATATCTTGTTCACTTGGCATCGGATCGATATATTTGAAAACGAGTAACATCGCACCTATTGTTAATAATGCGATACCAAGAAAAACAGTTCGCCACCCAAAGTAATTTGTAATAATAATTCCAATTGGCACTCCTAATACAAGCGAGGAACTAATCCCCATAAAAATAATCCCTAACGCTCTTGCTCGAAATTCAGGGACTACTAATTTTGGCGTGATTGTTAATGATAAGACAATAACTAGTGAGGCACTACTCGCCGTCATTACTCTTGCCAACATCATCCACGTAAATGTAGGACTCCAATAAGTAGCAAGATTACCTAAAAAGAAAATAAGTAATGCAACTAAATATAATTTTTTACGCTCAAATTTTGCGGTAATAGACAAGAGTACTGGACCGCAAATCGCATATACAAGTGCAAACACTGTAATCAATTGACCTGCCGTTCCTGTACTTACTTGCATATCTTCCGCAATAATTGGTAAAATTCCTCCAACAATTAATTCGACTAAACCTACTGTAATAGCTGCAATCGCTAATATAAATACCTTTATATTCACTATATTTCTCCTTACCTTCTCTTCATTAATCGTACTCGTAGTTGCTCGTGACTGTCGTTTAATCGTTCATCTTGAAAGAGTGCCCGATGCTCACCTATTGAAAGCAACTAGTCCCAGCAGTAAATAAACTATCTCTGCAACGAGGTCTATGTTACAAATCAACAATAAAGACGAGAGGAGCAGTCGGATAAGACTTGATCCTGTTTCATACGAATAAAAATCCCGACCACAAAACTACTTGTAGTCAGGACATATCGGCGCCTGGTATTAACCCTCAAACCATCTTATTGAGGTTATACTGAAAAACAACATATTATTCCATAGAAAACCATATCATATTTTAGTGTCTTTTTCAAGTACTGTATTTGTAATGATTCTCACTTTTACTACTGATTATATACGAATTCCCCCTCCAAAATGATATATACTGAATCAATCGCCTTGATTTGGTATAATAGGAGTAAGAGTGAATTTTAATCGTACATGTCCAATCAAAGCATGGAAAACGAGTACACATTCATCATACGAGGAGGAATGACGTTGTCAGTTGGAAGAAATGACCCTTGTCCCTGTGGCAGTGGTAAAAAATATAAAAAATGTTGTTTACATAAAGAAAACATGATCGAATTAGCGGGTCATCGACGTGAGAAGTTTTATGTCGAGAAGCAGCATCTTGTGGAAAAAATCGGCACATTTTTAAAGAGACAAGTCCCATTACAACAATACAATCAATTAAAAATAGAATTTTCCAAGCGAACAGAAAATAGAATTGATAAGGATTTAGAAGAAAGCTTTTTTACCTATTGGTTATACTTTTATTACCGATTCGACCATTCTATCCGTGGTATCGAATGGTTCTATCAAGAAAATGAACAACAATTAACCGGGGACGAAAAGGTAATGACAGAAACATGGATCGATATGTACCCTCGTTTCTTACAGGCAGTCGATAAAGATGATCAAGTTATTCTATTTAAAGACCAATTGTCCAGTGAGACATTCCCTATATCGGCTGATGAAGAAAATATCGGCCACTTTATTCCTTGGGCAAGTACATTAGCAATGATTGAACCTTTTGATCAAATGTATTATTTTAATGGGTTTCGATTTACTGTTGAGCCTTTGCAAATTCAATATGCAATAGAAAAACTAGAAAAGTACGCTGAAGAAAATAGTTTAGATAAAACTGCTGCTATTTTCGACATTTTTCCTGAGCTTGTCGCTACGTTACTAAATACTGATCTAGCGAAGTTAGACTATGGTCGCGACGTTTCCGAATACACATTAACCTATCAAATTATTGATCAAGCCACTGCATTAGAGTTTTTACGTAATCAAAATGATTTCCGTATTGATAAATGGCTAGACGAGGCAAAAGAATTAGTGTGGGCGGGTGACTGGCGAGTGTATCATGATAGTGAAAATAGTGGTCCACTTCAATTAGCAGATGTATTTGGAAGCATCATTGTGTCAGATCAAGATACAATAATAACATTCCAAACTATGCATCCAGAGAAAGTCGGTCATTTAAAAGAACGTCTACAACCGATAAATAAAGCAATCACATTAGTTGATGATACATCATCTGTGATTGGCACCTTCCAGACCCAAGTACATAACGTCCTCGTTTCAATGGAAGACGATATGCCAGCATATTTTGCTATGTATGCCCAAAATAACATTTTACAAGATGTTGACTCACCTATCCCGGTATTGAATCACCTATCGATTCGTGATTGCATAGCACAAGGTAAGGTAGACATTGTGGATACTTGGTTAAAGGATGCCGAATACAATTTATATAAACAAATCTTGGAACGTTTCAATTCGGTCGAAGTAACAGCAGATTTTAATACGGTGCGGAAAGAATTTAATTTGCCACTGTCTCCTTTCGTTACAGGTGGTGCATCGAGAATGACTAGTATCCAACCAATCGAATTAGAAGAAACAAGTACAAGATTATTAGAAGAGGATATTCCATATCTAGAAGATTTAGGTTTTACTCCGGAATCAATGGAGACATTTTATATAAGTGATTTTGTGCGTTTCTATAAAGAAAAGACAATCGGAAAATCCGATACTACACTTCGGAAATACCGTAATAGTTTATTTGATTTACGTGAGTTATTAGAGCAATCTCCTGTAGAAGAATGGGATGAATGTGACCAGTCATTTTGGTCAGACTTAGTAACAAATAAATACGGTGGATTGAATCCAGATCATAGTAAAACCGAAAGGGCAAACTTCATGAGTGTCTTAAAAACCTTTTTACCTTGGATGGACCATATCCATGAAACAGATTATTTTACCGAAGTACATCGCTCACTTTAATGTAGAGC
>JAPFCO010000303.1 GCA_026169505.1 Pseudogracilibacillus sp. | reverse complement strand
TTTTCAAGTCGGATGTTTTCTTATTATGTATTTTTCCTATCTGTGTTATTATCGTTTCTATTATTGGAGTGGTTTTCATTAAAAGATGGATTATCATCCCATTATCATTATTCTATTTATTACTTATCATAACTTATACATTTTTCGATGACACATCCTTATTTTTGATCCTATTCTATACATCCATTTCCGCTACCGCCAGTTTTATTACAAAGGCTATTAAAATGTTTGTTTCTTTTCCTTCGTAGAATAACAGATCAGGACATCTCTAACATGGCGAAAACAAGTATTTGATCACCTCTATCCTTATCGAAAATATTAAAAAATGCATCAAAAAGTTTTCATGAGCAACTTTTTTGATGCATTTTTATCTTTAATTATAAGATGTGAACCAATTTCATCATTACAAAAAACAGCTATGTAGTTAAGAACGTTACAACGAAACTACATATTATAGAGATGTGGCGATAAATCCGTATGATGAAATTGATTAATGTAGGGTAAATATAACGTTTTTTCAAAGCATTTTACATCACATTATTTGATCCATTTCATATAAAGAACGATAATAATCATTCGATTCTATTAAATTCGAATGTGTCCCATATAGGGCAATTTTTCCTTGATCAAGAAAAATAATTTTATCCATCATTTCGGCACCTGCTAAATGGTGAGTGACCCAAATAATCGTTTTATCCTTTGCTGCAGTTAACATCGTATCTAGTAACTCTCGTTCTGTTTTCGGATCCAATCCAGTCGTTGGTTCATCCATTAAAATAATTGGCGTTTGTTGCAATAAAACACGTGCAAAAGCAATTCGTTGTCTTTCTCCGCCAGAAAATCGTTGACCCATTTCATCCATTTGGGTGTGAATTCCTTCTGGTAGCGTTGCAATTAAATCCATTATTTGTGCTTGTTCTAATGCGATGATTATTTCTTCATCTGTTGCATCTGCTTTACCAATCCGTAAATTATTCGCAATCGTCGTATGAAAGAGATGAGCTTTCTGATTTAATACAGATACGACTGAACCTATATATTCTGTTTCCATTTTCAATCCATTCATTGTAATCGTACCTGCATCTGGCTCCATTACTCCTGCTAATAATTTTAATAATGTCGATTTCCCTGTCCCACTTTTTCCTAAAACAGCTATTTTTTCGCCTGGGACAATGCTTAAGGATAACTGGTCAATTACTGGTTTTGCTGTTTGATTATAACGATAACTAATATGATCTAAATCAATCACTGGTATTTGCCCTTGGAATTCTGGTATAGCAGTAATTGTAGCATGTTCACTTTGGTCTTCTATTGATAATTGTTCCATTCGATCCAATGAGTCAATATATGTCGGGACTTCTTCCACTGCATCACTAATTGGTAATAAAGCATCTGTAACTGAAAACATCATCAACACAAACGCTGCGATCAAGGTCGATGTCATTGCAGTGTCACCTACTTGTAGATTCGTCCAGTACATCATTAAAATAATAACAATACCGACTACAAAACGTAAAAATGCAGCACGTAGATGGTGCCAACGATAAACGTTTTTTTCTTTATCCATTAAAGCCTTGTTTTCTGTTGCAATTGCTTGCTCTACTTCCTTGACTCGCCCACTAACAATCCAATCTAATTGTCCAAAAGCAGCATCTGTCATTTGCTGATAGAGCGTTTTGCGTTTTTCCTTAATAAACAGATGATTCTTTTTCATCGTATAATAAGAGATCATCGGCACTATAAAGACAATGACGCCTAGGACTGCTAACATGAGCACCATAAATACGACATCAAAAAAACCTAATGTAATTGCAAATAAAGTGTAAATAGCAACACCTGTAATGCTGGGAATAATCGTCTTAATATAAAAGTCTTGGAGCTTTTCAATATCATCTGATAGCACACTTAATATATCCCCTGTTTGAAAACGACTTTGCAAGAAGATCGCTTGTGGTTCTAATAAATAATATAAACGATTTCGATATTTCGACAAAATTCGTAACACAATATCATGACTTACTAATTTTTCTAAATACGGAAATACTGCTTGCATAATACTGAATGCACGAACAGCAACGACCGGTACATAAACGATCATAATATTTTCTGGTCTAAGCGAAGACTTAGAAATTAAATAACCTGAAACAAACAATAACATGGCACCTGATATAACACCGAGACAAGCGAATAACACGGATAAGAACATCCTACCTTTATATCGCTTTATATAAGGGATAATCCAATTATGCATCATTCTCACCCCGTCCCCATGCTAAAAACTGTTCATAAGGTCCAGCTTCTTGCATTAATGTTTCGTGTGTTCCTGAGGCAATCAATTCCCCAGCAGACAGCATATAAATATGGTCCATCTCTTTCATCCAATGCAAACGATGTGTTGCTAAAAAGACGAATTTATCCGCAAACAAACGTAGTACTAATTGTTTTACTTCATATTCTGTTTCAATATCTAAATGAGCAGTAGGTTCATCTAGTAAAATCACTTGTTTTTCACTCAATAACGCCCGTGCAATCGCAATACGCTGATCTTGTCCTCCACTTAAAATCCGTCCACCTTCACCAATCTTCTCATTAATACCATTTGGTAATGTGTCGACAAAATCACGTAATCCGATTTGATCCACCAGCTCTTCTACTGAAGCATCAGTAGCTTCTGGTTGATAGAAACGAATATTATTAGCAAGTGATAATGGAAAGATATACGGATGTTGTGGAATATAAGCAATTTGTTCAGACCAGCCAGCATCATGCAATGTATCTACTATTTGCCCACTAAGAGTGATGGAACCTTCTGTATGTTGCATGCGTCCGGCTAATACTTGCAATAATGTTGTCTTACCTGCCCCACTCGTTCCGATAATTCCATTTAATCCATGTTTTGCTGTAAAACTCAGCCCATGTAATAATGCTTTATCTTCTACTGTCACAGATAAATTAGTAAACGTTAATTCACCTGTTGCAGACCATTTTGGGACTAGTTTGTTAATAGCTAATGGTGTAGATGTATCTTCCGTAACAAATGCATCGATTTCTCCCATCGCCATTTGCCCATCTAATGTCGCATGATAATCTTTACCAACTTGCTTAATTGGTGAAAAATACTCTGGTGCTAATATGAGGATTGTTAATGCCGGTAATAAAATGACCGTGCCATCGATTAATCGTAATCCTAAGCCAACAGCTACAAATGCAATGGATAAACTAGTAAAGAAATCCAATGCAAATGAAGATGTAAAAGCAATACGCAATGTTCGCATTGTCGCCTTTCGATATTCTTCACTGACACGTCCAATTTGTTTACCGTGTGATTTACTTTTACCTAAATATGCTAATGTCTCCAATCCTCGTAAAGAATCAATAAAATGATTGGATAAACGTTTATACGTTATATACTGCTTATCTGCCATCTTTTGAGCAGCCACACCTAATAAAATCATAAACATAATAATAATTGGCACAGCAGCTACTAATACAAAAGCAGATTGCTTATCATAAGTATAAACAAATATAACGATTAGTGGAGGCAAAATAAACGTCTTAATCATACGAATACCTATGATCTCTAGATACGTTTTTACATGGTCTACACCTTCCATTGCAAGTGTCACAATATGACCAGTCCCTATTTTTTGTGTCCATCCTGCCGCTCGATGAAAATACGTATGAAAGACAGACTCGCGTAACATCGTAGCTGTTTTTATCGCATATTTTTCAGCTGCTGCTGATTGTACATGTGTTAGAAGATAACGGATTAAAAATGCAACAAAAAAGAAGCCGATATCAGTGACTACATCGTTGATGGGCATTCTTTCAAATAAATTGGTGATTGCCCGAGCTAAAAAGTAAGCTTGGGCAATAATTGCAATCGATTCACCAATGATTAAGAGGATTAAAATCAAATATAATTTAATGGACCCCGGATACATTGGGAGTCCTTTTTGTCGTTTTTCAGTCATTAATATTCCAACTCATCATCTTTTTTAACCCGTTTACGGAATATATAATAGCTCCATGCTTGATTCACTAACACAAACGGGAGTAACACAATCGCAAAGATCGTCATTACTTTTAATGAGTAAGCACCTGATGAAGCGTTATAAACGGTTAAGCTATATGCATCCGAAATCGAACTAATCATTACACGCGGGAACATCCCGATAAAAATACTTGCCGTTAACAAAATCATCGTCACAGTTGTTAAAAAGAACGCATTAAAGTCCATTTTCTGGTTATTGTATAAATTAGCAAATAGGAGAGATATCCATGCTAAAATTGGAATAACCATAAACGTTTGACCATGGTATGTGAATACATCGGAAACAACATAGCCAACAACGATGAACGCTAAAAATAATATGATTGTCACTGGAGCTACTTTTTTCCCCACATTACGTGCTCGTTCTTGTAGTTCCCCAGTCGTTCGAATCGTAATAAACTGTAATCCATGCGTGATCATTAGCATGAGGAACATCGCACCACCCAATAAGGCAAATGGGTGTAAAAACTGAACGAACCCACCAACCATTTCCATATCTTTATCAATTGGCATTCCGGTCATAAAGTTCGCTAATACAACTCCCCATAACACAGGAGGTAAGAAACTTCCGATCATTAAAGCCCAATCCCATAAGTTACGCCAGCGCGGATTGTCAACCTGGCCCCGGAACTCAAATGCTACACCTCGTGCAATTAAGGCGAGCAACATAAAGACGAGTGGAATATAAAAACCACTAAACATCGTCGCATACCAATGAGGATATGCAGCAAACATTGCTCCACCAGCGGTAATAAGCCAAACTTCATTTGCGTCCCAATATGGACCTATTGTATTCAAATACACACGCTTCTCCGCATCATCTTTCCCTAAAAACCTTGCAACAATTCCTACTCCAAAATCAAAACCTTCTAATACGAAAAATCCGACAAATAAAAATGTAATTAAAATAAACCAAAATTCATCAAGAGACAACTTCTTTACCTCCTTCTTCATCAAAAGGATCTTTAGCTATATCTGTTTCTAAATC
>JAPFCO010000487.1 GCA_026169505.1 Pseudogracilibacillus sp. | reverse complement strand
CCCTTCCCTACCAAGTGCGGGTGGCATAGAATTAAGATCGTTGATGGTAAAGTTATGGGAAAATCCCCATAGATAATTAACATCAATTAAGGGAAGCTTCCCTCCACAATGTTCATAGTAATTTGTTAACACTTGGCAAATACACAGCTTCAATCGAAAATGGTGCTACGAATTAGAATAAATCCGGTCCTGATTCTTACATAGCAAAAGCAGGGAAAGACTCTACGTATAGGGAGTGAAATAAATATGGTAAGAGACAACTTAAGGGATAAAAATTATTTTGAAAGATGTATCGAAAATGACACTCAACGGATTATAAAATTTAAAACTGCAATAAAAAGTGTTATTGAGGAAAGAGGAACTAATGATGAGAACGTGGTAAGCACTTATGGCTATTTGTTTGGTATTCATATTGGTAAATTAGAGGCTATATATTCTTCAGGTGCCCCATTTAATGAAGTTAAACATTTTTTTTCAGACATTATAAAAATTGCGGAAATGATTTGGAGTTCAAATGGTGAATATGTAGAAATGATTTGGTTGTTATCAATTGGTAATATGCTCAAAATCGATGCTAAGGAAATGGAGCGATTAAAGGAAGTAATTAAAAAAGATGGAGTAGAAGATTACTTAATTGACTTTTTACTCCATGCATATGATTCTAGTTGGGAAATACGTACTACATCAATAGATTTTGGTCATCCTTATCCACTAATATATGATATTATCAACGCACCTGATAAAGCAACCGCTGTAACACTGTTAAAAGACTACCTAGAGAATGAATGGTACGACGGGCATGATGATATGGGCTGATATGATTCACATAAAAGAGAGGATAAGTATCTGTACAGTGGATATTGGTCTTTTGAAAGTGGTGCTATTGCAAAAATACTAGAATTAGATGATGCAATTCTACAGGATGTCCCCTATTATCCATATGATATGGTGCATTATACTGAAAATACGTAAAGCCTTTTTAAACACCACAATTAAACAGATGATGATATGTTTGAATTGTTGAATGTTCCAGTTTTGGATGAAGCAATTAAAAATAAAAAAGTAATCAATTTTACGCATAATCCTGTCGGTGATGAGGGTTTCCTAGGAATGGAATTAAAACATTTACAAAAGAACAATTATATTTATGACCCTAAATCAACAACTGCTTTTCCAAATTAAATCTATAGTTGGAGGTTTAATAAATGAATGCATTAGAATTATATTCTATCGTAGTGGATCATTTTAACTATAAAGCAACTGTGCCTTATTTAAATCGAGAAGAGAAAGAGGTAACATGTACACTATATGAATCTTTTATATTTAGATGTAACCTTGGTGGGAGATATGGAACATTTGGTGGGAAAATTTTAATGACTGATGGAAATCACATTACTACTTTTTTCGGAAAAAGTCTATCTTTAAACAGTGATCAAGCTTCAATTATCAACAACTTAGAAATTGTTGATAATTTTTGCAGATTAAAACTTCCTGATAAATTTTTAGCAGCTTATGATGAAGCATATAAAAACTAAATTACAATACGGGGTAAAAAGTACTTTTCCATACTCGATCCTCATCTTTTGACTTATAATTTTCATCAAGCCTCTTATAAATTTAGTTTAAACTGGGCTACCCTTCTTCATTATCAGGTACAGGTGGCACAGAGGTAATACTTACTGACAATCAACTTTCTTCGATTCATGGTGAATAAATTCATACAGATGTTTTTCAATATCTGTTTACAATATTCATAGAGATTCATTTTCAGCACAAGAATGGCAATATTTTAAAAGCCAATATGGATATACAAAATTAATTGAAAAGGATGGAGTTTGGTATGCACTTAAATAAAGCTGATAAGATAGCATTCAATATTTCAGATAAATTAAATAATTCCTTTGCGGATAGGATTGATAATATTTCTATATTTAATACGACTGAGGAACCATATGCGATGTTCAATATAAGCTTTAAAGCTTATGATTATTTCATCATTTTATTAAATTATGATAGAGGAAGATTTGGTTGTGCCATTGATGGAGGTTCTGCAGGAATATCCTTAAACAACAGTCAAAAATGGTATGATACAGCAGATATGAATGTATTTTTACAGGAGTTACAACAACAAATTGAACTGAGAATTCCTGACAAGTTTTTAGAATACCATGGATGGAAGTAGATAAAGTAAAAATAAAGGAGAATCTAATGAATAAATCTTTAGATTTAAACGATTTACACTCATTATTACTCAAGTATTTTGGAAATAAACTAAGCAAACCTACAATTGATTCGCAAAACTATGATATTGATAGTGTTTTATATAATTCATTTGTTTTTTCATGCGGAATTGAGAGACCACGTAATAATTTTAAAGGAGGAATTATCCTAAATCCCGGACATGTTGTAACAAGCTTTCTTGGCAAAAGATTATCCTTAAATAATGAAATTGGTTCCATACGCAAAAACTTTGAAATAGTAGATAACTATTGTCGGTTAAGACTCCCTGATAAGTTTTTAGAATTCCATGGGTGGAAGTAAATCCATCTCTATAATTGATTTGTACATATTACATTTCATCATAGACCACGGGTGTAAAATAGTATTAAGTCTTGAGGACAATCATTTTTCTTTATTTTATTACGGAAGTACTGATGAAGCGCATCTTTACATCAATAAATGTATCATGTATTTCCAAACTTAATCATTTCATAATACGGATTTATCGTCACGACGTTACAACATGTAGTTTCGTACTAACGTTATTAACTACATATTGTAGCGTCGTGGCTGTTTTTGTAATTATGAAATTGATTCAACTATTAAAAAAATCCCTCGATTTGATTGACTAATCGAGGGATTGCTTTTATCTTATTCTTAATGAGCGTTGTCACTTCCGAAGAAGTTTTTAAACGATTGTACTAATGTTGAACGGTTCATTGAAGCAATAGACGTTGTTAATGGAATTCCTTTAGGACATACTTCCACACAGTTTTGTGCGTTACCACAT
>JAPFCO010000270.1 GCA_026169505.1 Pseudogracilibacillus sp. | reverse complement strand
TCTGTATGGTACCCAAACCGAAAAGAAAGTTGAAGAATTTCAAAAGTATTATAAGCTAACAGTTAATGGTATTGCAGATGGACCTACATTAAAGAAAATTGAACAAATTAATAACAGTCCTTTGCAAAAAGGTAAGAAACATAAAGATACTATCCAATTAAAAAAAGACTTAGCTAAAATTGGTTATCCTGTTCCGGGAAATGGTACTAATTTATACGGAACAGTCACAGAAAACGTAGTGAAAGAATTTCAGAAGCAACATAATTTAGTAACTAACGGCATTGCGGATGAAATAACTTTAGCTAAGATAGCCCGATTAGTAAAAGATAGTGAAACTAAACCCATCAACAAAACCGAATATACTGATTATAAGTTAACACTTAATCAAGCTGTTGATATTCAAATGGATAGACCAATTATTCAGACTGATAAATATCGTAACGATGCTGCATATGTAAGTGCAAATTATCTACGTATAATCGGAACGGCAAGAGTATCTGGAAGTACTGTCAATGTTAGAACAGCTCCAAATACGACAGGTTCAGTTGCACTTCAGTTAACTACTGGAATACCAATTACGATTACCGGTACCGCAACGGGGACAAGCCTATCAGGAAATGCATTATGGTATGAAATTTCCCAAAATGGGGAGAAACATTATATTCACTCGTCATTAACATCCGGCGTACAGGCGGAAGCTACAGGGTCTGTAAACGTTCGTGCAGGTAAAGGTACAAGCTATCATAGCTTCGGTAAATTAGCTAAAGGGGAACGAGTCAATATTATCTCTCAAGGTTCTTCTTGGCATGAAATTAGTTATTCAACATGGCGAAACCCAACCCGTGCTGATGTAAGATCATACCTAGATCCTTCTAATAATGATAAATTCCAACATTTACGACTTGATTCAAGTGCAGGTGTATCTGCTAGTGAATTAAATAAAGTGCTAAGTGGTAAAGGTACTTTAGCTGGACAAGGACAAGCATTTAGCAATGGTGCTAATAAACATGGAGTGAATGAAGCATACTTAATTGCCCATGCATTATTAGAAACTGGTCATGGAACATCTAATTTAGCAAAAGGTGTTCAGTATAACGGGAGAACCGTATATAATATGTTTGGAATCGGTGCTGCCGATTCTGATCCACTAAATGGTGGAGCCAAGATGGCTTATGACAATGGTTGGTTTACTCCTGCTGCAGCAATTGAAGGTGGAGCAAAATGGATAGGCCAAGATTATATTTACAATGAGCATAATCAAAATACATTATATAAAATAAGATGGAATCCTCGAATGAGTGAAGGTTATGCTTGGAAACAATATGCAACAGATATTGGCTGGGCAAGTAAGCAAGTTACCCAAATTAAAAATATTTATAACCAATTAAATAACCCGAGCTACCATTACGATATTCCAAGATACAGGTAAAACGATTATTGTTAATTGTAATTAAATAACCCAGAAGGAAAAGTTTCCACTTCTCCTTTCTGGGTTATTATGCTATTTAATGTCGATGAAGATACGAATTTATCGCCTTTATTTCTTTCTAAAACTAGCTGTATAACGCCATAGTTTACTATTCTTTATACCTTGAATTTCTTGATTTAACTCTGTATTTATTTGTTCAAGTTTTTTATTTTTTCTCTTAATTTCCTTCAATTCAACTTCAGCCTTTATAAATTTTCCTTTTATCTTCTTAAATCTTTTTCTTAATGGTCTACTTGATAATGCTCTAACATTCACCTTTTTTATTTTCGGTAAATTTTCTGCTACATGAGTCAATACTTCTTCTGTAAGGTCTCCGAAAATTGGTCTCCCCAATGCAATTTGATTTAAGAAACTTGAACCCGAAAAATTAGCTTCAATAAATATTGGTTCACCATCTTCGCCTACAGCAATATCCCAAGAAATAAAGTCATGATGTATTATACGCTCATGCAGCCTTCTAACCTTTTCTAAAAACAAATCATAATTTGGCACTTGATCTAAATCACTTATTTTTTCTTTAGTTGTTGGATGTTGAAAAACTTTCTCCTGATCTATAATGCCATACTTTTGAAATTCTCCATTATCGTTCACACCAACAACTAAACCGCCTGTTCCCGCATTATCCTTCACTTCATTATTTACTCCTATTCTTGCAAATGTATATACATTATGTATCTCATTATTCCATCTTAATGTAACCATTCTCAATGTGTTTACTGACTTTGGGTGTAGATTAGCCATTATAGGATGTTGTTTAATAACTCGTTGAATTAAAAAGTTATAACCATATAGTTGTTCTATCTCATCTATTGTGACGGATGTATCATCAAGCCATATCAGATTGTTTTCGATTTTTACTTTTTTAATTCCGAATCCGTTAGCTGTATCGCTTCCTTTTAATATATATTCTTTACTATCCTTTAAAATGATTCTTTCTACGTCGTCTTTATTAATTAATTCAGTACTATTTGTATAATAATGACCCCTTGTTCTTTTTATCACTGTATATGCTTGTCTGAAATCTCTAAATAAAATATCATACGAATTCTTATCTGCATATGCATCATGCATACCCCGATCATTTAAAAAAGGTATTAGTTCACTTCTGAAAATTTCTCGTGGAATGACTCTTACATCTTCTATTCCTGTAATATTTGAAAACGCAATGTGACAAATTGGCTCTATTTCTTTATGATAATATTTTTTATAGTAGGCAATCACATTCTCAGCATATTCCATATTTACTGTTTCCAAATGTCCTTTCTCATAATATCTTTTAAATCGATTGGACTTAGTATTAATTCCAAGCTTTACAAATACTTCCTTTTCATTTTCTGATAAATTAATGTTGTTTTTCGTAATTTTCCTCATTCCTTTTCCGTTGCTCTTTCTATGTAGATTCTATTTCGTATAATTCCTAGTGCCGAAATAAAAATGATTGTTCCTCGTTGACTAAAGAAAGAATTCATTCATTCTTTTGGTATGGTTAGCTAACTACTATTATACAGATTTTGATGAGAAACTTCTCTTTTTAGGTTCATTATTTGTTGAGTTTCCGAAATCTTTTTTGAGGATACCCATTCTTTGTGATAACTTCAGTAAACACTTTCAGAAGTTGGTACCTAGCATAATACAACTGAAGCAATCTCACCCATTGTAAAGGGAAAAACAACAAAATTACTCTAACTGGATGAAGAGTCTTAAAACTAGTTCTCTCTTAACAAATATTAATCGTCATTATGCCATATAATATAGAAAATCCATTATGAGTGTCATCCTACTTTATTACTATTCAAAGTACTTTTTAACAATTCTTGTAACAATGGCAAAAAAACTCGTTTTAGATGTACTATTTTATCGATTCATAGTATAATTTGTTTAGATAATTTTGTTCAGGAATCATTTAGAATTTATGTGTCATCTTAAGTTAGATGCATTAAGGGGAGTTTTATACTTATGTCGAATAAAAATTCTACGCAAACAGGTAGAGTTGGGAAGAAGAAACGTTTGCGTAAAAGAGTGAAATATTTCATTTTACCATTGCTTGTTGCATTTCTTGTGGTTATTTCTTATGGAACCTATTTATATATAAAAGCGGATTCAGCCTTATCTGGTGCTTACGAAGATGATGAGCGAGGTAAATCCGATTTGAGAGACGATTATGTTGATCCTAAATTTGATAATGTTTCCATTCTCATCATGGGAGTCGATGAAAATGAGAAAAGAAAAGAACGAGATGGAGAAGTCACAAGAACCGATGCTTTAATACTAGCTACTTTAAACAAAGATGATAAAAGTGTAAAACTCTTAAGTATTCCACGAGATTCTCTAGTTCATATTCCAGAAGTTGGTTATGAGGATAAAATTAACCATGCGCATGCTTTCGGTGGCACATATGCTACGATAGAGACAGTGGAAAACCTGCTCGAACTTCCTGTTGATTACTATGTCAAACTTAATTTCAGGGCATTTGTTGACGTAGTTGATGCAATTGATGGTGTTGAGGTTGATGTACCTTATGAATTCAAAGAATCAGATTCCTTTGACAAACGGGACAACATTCACCTATTCCCTGGCATGCAAAAACTAGATGGTGAAGAGGCACTTGCTTTTGCGAGAACGCGAAAACAAGACAGTGATGTAGATCGTGGAATGAGACAGGTTGAGTTAATTAATTCTGTTATTAATAAATCAACATCATTAACACAAATTTTAAAATATGATGATATTATTGATGCTGTGGGAGATAATATGTCGACGAACATGACATTTACCGAAATGAAAAGTTTCTTTTCTTATGCTACCCAGGGCACTAATGGAATCGACGTAGAACAGTTATCCTTAGATGGTCAAGATTACCAGCCTAGCTCGACTTATTATTGGCAGTTAGATCAGACTTCGCTTTATAATACAATTGCCGAATTGAAGGCTCATTTAGAACTTAACGGTGATATGGAAGAGGATGTATCGGGTGAAAATGAACTGACAGAAGATGGTTCATCTGAGGATGAGCTATATGAAGAAGAATCTGTTGAAGAGCAACCTTACGAAGATGAAAACTATTCGTACTAATGTCTTATACACCGTAGATATTATTCAATGGCAGGCAATTCAATTAAGACGAATAACTTTTTCATAAAGGAAGAACAAGCCTAAAAGTCCTTTAGAATCCTGATTGGAATTCTAAAGGGCTTTATTTTTAAATTGTATTTTCTACCTACCATCATAAGTGTTTTTAAACATTTTTAATAACAGCCTTATTATAAACGAGAGCAACGTTATCTATAACAGATTTATTTGT
>JAPFCO010000224.1 GCA_026169505.1 Pseudogracilibacillus sp. | reverse complement strand
CTTTTCTTCTAAATCAACAATATAACGTTCAATGATACGCCGGATTGTTGCTCCATTCGGTAACCAAATTGGTAATCCTTGGCCAACTTTTTGTGACACTGTAAATAATTCTAATTCTTTTCCTAATTTACGGTGATCACGTTCTTTTCGTTCTTCTAAAACGTTTAAATGTTTCTTAAGTTCTGCTGGTTTTTCAAAAGCTGTTCCGTACACACGTTGTAATTGCTGATTATTACTATCACCACGCCAATAAGCTCCGGAAATTGTTAATAATTTAAATGCTTTAATTTTGCTCGTTGATGGCACGTGGACCCCGCGACATAGATCGAAAAATTCACCTTGCCTATAAATGGTAATTGGATCCCCTTCAGGGATATCGTCGATAAGTTCTATTTTTAAATCATCGCCGATGTCACGAAATAGTTGTTTGGCTTCTTCACGTGACACTTCTTCACGTTCAATGACAAGATTCTCATCAATAATTCGTTGCATTTCTTTCTCAATTTTCGGCAAATCTTCTGGTGTAATTGACTCTTCCATATCCAGATCATAATAAAATCCTTCTTCAATGACAGGACCAACACCAAATTTGACATCTTTATACAATCGTTTAATTGCTTGTGCCATTAAGTGTGCTGTAGAATGACGCATGATATCAATACCGTCTTGTTCGCGATACGTAATAATTTCGATACTACCATCTTGATCAATTGGGCGTTGCAAGTCATAAAACGCTCCATCTAACTTGATCGCTAATGATTGCCTACGTAGTCCTGGAGAAATCGATTGAGCAATTTCTTCCCCTGTAATTCCTTGTTCAAATTCCTTTGTATTTCCATCTGGAAATGTCATCTTAATCATTTATCTCGCTCCTAAGTAAAATTTCAAAACAAAAAACACTCATCCCTTACATAAAAGGGACGAGTGCTAGCTCGTGGTTCCACCCTCATTTTCGATTATTTTATACAATATAAAATAATAAAATGATTCGACTTCATTGCTCTTTAACGCAGAGTTTCGCTACAATTTACTATATTTCCACTGTAGAGTTCAAAGGTGGTAACTACTTAATGCTACATAGCGAAAGCTTTCAGTCTTTGGCTTTCTTTCCTGTCTAGTGCCTATTAAATAATCTTGTCCTTCTCGTTACTTCGATATTATTTTCTATCGTAAATTATAACATATAAACATAAGATAGCAATTAATTTACTTCTAGTGAAAAGGGAAATTGATGAAGTGAGTTCAATTGAATTCTCTCTTGAAAGATACGGCATAATGTATATGTTTTACCTTCAATTGGTTGGTCACTGTATAAATATATTTGCTTCGGAGCTAAGGAAATTACTGGTGCAAGATGGAATTCCTCTTCATCTAATTGAATGATATATAAAGGTGTTCGATGCATAATTTCCTGTAACTCACTTTTGGAGTATAGTATTCCATCTGCCTTATAAAATTGTAATTCTTCTGTTTGAACAATATGTATTACATCGGTTAAAATACGTCTTTGTAAAACAAATTCTCTTGCATTTACGATAAAATCTTGATAAGCTTCCTCCCGTTTCATTTCATCAATACCAAAACCAACTGCTGTCACGATATAATCATCTAATGGTTTCATACAAAATAAAGCGAGCGCATCAAAATGAATTTTATCCGTATACTGCAGATGATGCGTAAAAAGCTCAAAAAGAAATGTATAGAGTGTTTGCTTATTTGGGAAAATGTTAGCTTGATAATACGTATCTTTAAAAATTGCTGTCGTTGACTCATAAATTCGATTTAATTCTTCCTCATTTGTGTAAAAGTAGACTGATTTGGCTACATCTTTCATTTTTTTACCAAGCCGAAACGTCATATAAATCATCACAAAACTATGAATAATTGCCTTTAGATCTACTTCGTCTTTTGGAATAAGCATCATATTTCCCCATTGATGATCTTTTTCCCATTCCACATGGACCACTTTATTCATTTGAAATATCGCTTCACAACAATACATAAATTCCTCGTCATATTGAAAATAAATTTTTCTCAATCACTCGCCCCCTTCTCCATTACCGCTATTACAAGTATATGGATAGAAGACGGAAAAAATGATGTAACAAGGAAACCTTTCTACTGATTTAGATCAATAGAAAGGTTTTATTAAGATTCACGGTAATTTTTTGCCATTACGACGACTTCCCGGCTAAGTTGCTTAATTCGTTCCATAATTCGCCCTGCTTTTACTTCCTCAAAACCACCCTTTGTCGATGTCGATAAAATGCGCTCTAGTTGTTCCATTGAATAGTTCGATGTGAAGAAAACTGGTAAGTTCTCCATCATCCGGTATTGTAAAATAGAGCCCAATACTTCATCTCGAAACCAGGCTGACATTGTTTCGGCACCAATATCATCGAGCATTAAGACGTCTGCTTTTTTGAATAAATCGATTTTTTCCTGAACAGTGTTCGTTTGAATTGCTTCACGCATTTCTCGAACAAACTCCGGCATATATATTAACATGGAAGTAATATTTTGTTGTTGTAATTCATTTGCTACTGCTCCGAGCAAATACGTTTTTCCGACTCCAAAAGGCCCTGAAAGGAAAAGTCCTTTGTCTGGTAATCTTGTCTTTGCCTCATCGATAAAACGATCAGCTTGCATGACCGCATCTGATCTTTTTGGATCAGGATATAATTCATTCATTCGTGCATGAAGTATTTCTTTCGGCATATGAACACTTTGAATTAAATTATCTTCTGCTGCTCGTTTTTCATATATTTCATGGTTTGGACATTTCTCATATGATAGATGGATCTCGTTATTGACATAGGATAACGTAGGGAAAAACCCTTGAACGATATTGTTACAAGTTTGATAGTTCTCACATTGATGACATCGGATGGATTGAGTCGTATATTCATATAATTTATTTAAACGCTTTTCAATTTCTCCATCTGTAATTTCTGGATGTTGTTCTAAAAAACGCTTTATGTGAGGATGAGCTAATATGTCTTGTCTCATCGTTTCATGTCTTTGTTTAAATGTGTCATTTTCGTCGATCCATCTTTTTAACGATGATTGAATTGGCTCCATATGTGCATCATTCCTTTAAAAGCTTTAATTATCTTTTGAATCGTACTTTTCTAAAAGTGCGATCATTTCTTCTTGTGCTCGTTTTTCCTGTTCACTTAACTGTTCACCCTGCTGTTTTTCAGGTTGTTTCGCTTGCTGCTTTCGTTCCTTAAACCATTCAGGAATAATTTCAGATGATCCTTTTCGTTGGAAATTATTATTCTGTTTGTTCGATTTCTTCTCAGGCGGATGTAATATATAATCCATTGCTTGTTTAGCTGTTTTAAATTTTAACCTCGACCAGTGGCTAGCAATCTTCTCTAAATAAGGTCTCGCTAATTGATTGTTCGTCTGATGCATCACATACGTAACAAGTACATTCATTACTTGAGTTGGTATTCCTTGTTTAATCATTATCTCACTAACCATTTTTAAGTCTTGTTCTCCTGCATGGTCACCAACTGAAAGGTCATCTAACAACTCCTTTGTTGAAATTGTTGCTAGCCGATGTAATGATTGATCCATCTCTGATGTTACTTGTTCAATCTTTGGCGTTTCTTCCAATTGTTTCATTGCTAACTTTATATCTACCCCGCCTGCTTTATCACGGAATAAATCCTCACAAGCTGCTTGAAGTTGTTCAATATCCAGTTCATTTTCATCTGTTAATGCCCAATTAATGGCTTGTTCTAATTCATACATTTCTAAATGATATAATTGCTGCAATTGCGTAATAATACGCCGATTTCTTTCTGATAATGCTTTTTCAACTGGAATCATTTTTCTTTTTAACGTTTGACTTAGTATAGTAAAATCAATCGGTTTAAGTGGTATTCCATGCGTTTCTTCTTTTGGGGTAGGCGTTTCTTGATGAATACCATGTGGTTGAAATGTTTGAAATACATCAGTGAATGTAGCTGTCATATCTACTCCAGATAATATAGTTTGCTTCTTTCCGTACATAGCCTGTAAAGAAGTAAATTTAACCCTACCAATCTGGCGATACAGCAATTCTGCTAACATAAGATCTTCAAAAAAAGCTACAGGTCGAAATGGTGGAATTAACTTATATAGATAAGATACTTTATCTTCCATTTCTTGTTTGTATGTCTTTAACAAACCAATACCTTCTAGCTTTATTCGAGCTCCGTATATTTGATCTAAAGGAAGATTTAAATAATTCATTAACGTATGGTGCGTTTGTAGCATGCTGTCCGTTTGATCTTGCATCTCTTTTTCTTGTAAGAGGAGATGGTACAGGCTAATTGCCTCGATGCCAAGTAATGGTTGATATAAATGTGTCAGTGACGCGAGATAATCTGTTGGTAAACTCCCTTGCAATAATACTTGATATCCGTCGATTGGCAATATTTTCCCTAAATGCTCCATCCCTTTAACCCTCTCTACTTATTTTTCTCTTTCTTGTTTTTTCGATTGTAAAATTTCTTTCAGTTCGTCCAAAAAGAAATTAATACTGTCAAATTGACGATATACAGATGCAAAACGTACGTATGCAACTTCATCGATTTCAGCTAATCGATCTAATACCATTTCACCAATTTGTTGACTACTAATTTCTGCTTGTTCAGAAATGCGTATTTCTTGTTCCACTTCTAGTGCGATTTTTTCGATTTCTTCGATTGTAACCGGCCGCTTTTCACATGCCCGCATTAAGCCACGAATTAACTTCTCTCGGACAAATTCCTGTCTAGTTCCGTCTTTCTTCACGATAATTAATGGTGTTTCTTCTTTTCGTTCGAATGTTCGAAAGCGAAACCCACAACGTTCGCATTCTCTTCGTCTGCGAATCGCGTTTCCTTCTTCAAATGGTCTCGAATCAAGCACACGAGAATTTGTATGATAACATTTTGGACAATTCATTGTTCACAACCCCATTCATCTACTAAAAAAACTTATGCTATCGCCAAGACTCTGTGGCAAAAGCCTTATCTCTTGTAAAACGATCATCCTATATTACTATATCTTATCACGTTTTGAAAAATTTCCATAGCCATTCATAAATATAGTTTGTTATGACGTAATTTCCTAATAAAAAAAGTTGTCCAACCTAGATTGGACAACTTTTTTTATGCATATACTTTTTCATTCGTTTTTTTTAAGGAGGCACCAACGAAATTTGCTAAGTCGACGACACGAGCTGAATATCCCCACTCATTGTCATACCATGCGAGTACCTTCACCTTATTATCGTCCATCACCATCGTCGTTAGTCCATCAATTGTTGCTGATTGTGATGTTGTTGCATAGTCGATTGAAACCAATGGTTCGTCACTATATTTAACAATTCCTTTTAATTCACCAGCCGCAGCTTCTTTAAATGCGTCATTTACTTGTTCTGCTGTAACATTTTTCTCTACGTCAACGACTAAATCAACTAAGCTTACATTAGGCGTTGGTACGCGCAATGCCATACCATGTAATTTACCGTTCAAATGTGGTAACACTTCACCTAACGCTTTTGCAGCACCTGTCGATGTCGGTATAATCGATTGAGCACATGCTCGTGCACGACGTAAGTCTTTATGTGGATTATCTAAACTTTGTTGATCACTCGTATAGGCATGAACAGTTGTCATTAAGCCATTTAAAATAGTGAAATTCTCATCGATTACTTTTGCAACAGGTGCTAAACAATTCGTCGTACAAGATGCATTTGAAATAATATGATCTACTTCCGAATTGTACGTTTCTTCATTTACTCCTAATACAATTGTATTATCTACATTTTTACCAGGTGCAGTAATAATTACTTTCTTTGCCCCTGCTTGTAAATGACGACTTGCCCCTTCATGTGAGTTAAATTTACCAGTTGCTTCAATGACAATGTCTATCTCATTTTCCTTCCAAGGTAATTTTTCTGGTTCACGTGAATTTACATGTAATATTTTTTGGTCATTAATTAAGAATCCATCTTCTAAAATCTCTATTTCACACTCAAAGATACCATGGACAGTATCATACTTAATTAGATGTGCTAATGTTTCTTCAGGATAACTTGCATTAATTGCTACAACATCAATATTTTCATCTAAAATTGCTTGACGAAACACCATTCGCCCAATTCTACCAAATCCATTAATGGCAACTCGAGTTTTACTCATTTAATAGTCCTCCCAATATGTGATACACTTATTCGTTTTATTTTCATAATTAGTATAACACATTAGAGTTAAAATGTGCCACTAATTGTGAAGTTTTTATTAATAATGCTGGTGAAAAAGTGTATGGATGACTGTACTTACTTATTTAATAGCAATATGTTTAATGTTATCATCTTTATATTTACGGTAAAATTCAATCATTGGTCCAACTGTTTCTGCTAAATCAACACATTCAATCGTCGTTCCTGTCAAGTCATTCGTAATTTGAGATGTATCGTAGGAAGAATGAATAGTAAAGTAATCCATTGCCTCTGTTTCTACTTGTAACCATTTACGGATTGGAGCAAAAGCTAAAACATTTTTAATTAGTGTCACTGGAATAACCCCTTTAGGTGCACGTCCTAAATAAGCTTGAGCTAACATTTTTTGTAACTCGATCATCGTATAAGGATTTGGGTCTGTTAAATGATACGTTTTGTCCGCTCCAATGTCATTCATTGCTACATAACTTGTCGCCTTTAAGACATAATCATTTGGCACAAAGTTTCCTTCCGGTGATCTTCCACCTTCCTCTAGATATGGAATAAATGGCGAAAAGCTAAGTGTGTCGTACATATTCAACATGAAATATAAACCGTCGAATTTAATGGTTTCTCCTGTTTTTGAATGGCCTTTAACAATACCTGGACGAATAATCGTTGTCGGTACTTTCGTTTTTAATTCTTCAACTAACAATTCTGCAATAAATTTCGTATGTTCATAATGATTCCTAAATGTTTGTTTCACATCTAATTCATGTTCATAAATCCGTCCTTCACGTTTTCCAGAAACATATGCCGTACTAAAGTAAATATACCTTTCTATAGATGATAGCGTTTGCACCCAATCATTTACCATTGCCGTGCCGTGTATATTGACGCGCTCAGCTATCTGTTTGGGCACTGCAAGATCATAAATAGCAGCTAAATGAAAGACATGTGTCACTTTAGCTGCTAATTTCTCTTGGATGTCTGGATCTAGTCCTATATTCACTTGGGTAATATCGCCAGCCAGAACGGTACATTTATGGAGCGGTAATTTTCCTTCTTTTGCAAACTGTCGTAATCTATTATAGGCGAGTTTCTCCTCTGATAATAAAACGAGTAAATAAATATGGTCAATCTCATCTGCATGATCATCATAAAGTTGCTCTAGTAAGTTGGACGTTAAAAAGCCAGGAAATCCTGTTAACAATAAAGTCTTCTTCATATAAATTAGCTCCTTTTTTGGATCACTGAAAATATATATTTATTTGCACTTTTACTTATATGGAGTCCTCAGTGGTCCCTTTATTTAGATGATGTAACCATTTGGAAAGGACTGCATCGAGTTGCTCATACGATGATGCCTTGCTGTCATTGTTATCAATCACTGCATCAGCCATTGCTGCTTTCTTACTTACCGGTATTTGTGATTGAATTCGTTGTTTTGCTTCTAATTCTGTGCTCTTATCTCTTGCAACTATTCTTTTTAACTGTACATCTGGATCTACTGAAACGACAATTACTTTATCTACATAATGAGTTAATTTACTTTCGTATAATAATGGAATATCTAATACGACACATGGAGCACCTGATTGCACATATGCATCCCGTTGACGAACCATTTCTTCACGAATAGCTGGATGAATGATACCATTTAACTGTTTCCTTTTATCTTCATCCTGAAACACAATGGCACCTAATGCTTTACGGTCTAATGTTTTATCTTTTTGCAAAATAGCTGCACCAAAAGTGTCGATTATTTTATCATACGCTTGTTCTCCTGGTTCTACCACTTCTCTTGCAATCAAATCCGCATCAACTACGGGAATATGTAAAGCATGAAACCGTTCGGCAATCATGCTTTTACCTGTTCCGATACTACCTGTCAATCCGATAATTAGCGTCAATTTTATCAGCTCTTTCTATTAAAAGTTACGCTCCTTTAGGTTGGCATGAAGGACAAATATGTGTTCCGCGTCCGGAAACTTTCATTTTTTCAATTGCTTCTCCACAATGTTTACAGGGTTGTGCTTCCTGACCATAAACGAATAATTCTTGTTGGAACATGCCCATTTCCCCGTTACCATCAACATAGGATCGAATCGTCGTTCCACCTTGTGCAACCGCTTGGGCTAGCACTTTCTTAGCATAGTCAAAAACATTCTGTACTTCAGACTTGCTTAATGAATTCGCTCTTCTTTCCGGATGAATTTGGGATAAAAATAATACTTCATCAACATAAATATTACCGAGACCTGCGATAATTGTTTGATCAAGCAATGCAACCTTAATGTTTCTAGCCGTACGTTGTAACTTTTTATATAAATAATCAAATGTATATGTCTCTTCAAATGGATCTGGACCTAATTGTTGAAGCGGCTTCTCGATCAATTCAGTTCCAATAGGAAATACATGCATTGTACCAAATTTCCTTACATCTAGGTAGCGCATTTCTGTTCCATCGGTAAAGTGAAAAATAACATGAGTATGTTTTGTTATTGGTTCATCTACATTGACGACACGGTACTTTCCCTCCATGCGCAAGTGAGATACAAGTACATAATCATCCATATAGAACATTAAAAACTTCCCACGTCTAGCAATACTTCGAATCGTTTCACCGCTTAATAATTGTTTGAAATGTTCGATGTCATCCGGCTTTTGAATGATCTTTGGCCAATG
>JAPFCO010000082.1 GCA_026169505.1 Pseudogracilibacillus sp. | reverse complement strand
CAGCTAACTTATCAAAATTCCAGCCTTTATAAGTGTTTTTAATTTTTTTTAGTAAAAAAAGGTTTGATATTGAGCAATTAAATCCATTATTATCAAGGTGCTCAATTATATAACCTTTACTATATGCTTCTTCCCGATATTTTTCCCCGAAATAATAATCAAATGATATTTGATGTAATGTTTTCTTATATTCATTTGAATACGGGTATTTGTAATTTTTTTTAGCTTCCGCAGTTTTAGGGGTTCTAAATCTTGCATCCCTGATTAGTTCATACATTTCGGGAGTATAATCTACAAATGCTAGTTTATTCATCCCAATAATTTTTATAGATATTTTGTCATTCCATACTTCTAAGGTTACCCGTTCTTTTTTATCCATAAGATTTCACCTTCAAAAGTAATATGCATTTATTCAAATTCCTTATTCCACAATCTGTCCCTATTTTTCAACATTGGCGCTAGTTATTATTCCAAAATTGGCACGGTTCTCGAAAACTTAGTTTTATTTTTCTGACTTTACGCTTGAGGTGGGAGCCCGCCTAATTTATTATAAATTAAACCTGCACAAGCACGAGTTAGGGGTTGGCCAATAGCCTCCTTATAGTTAAATCCAAGTAATTGCATTGTTTTCAAAGTATCAACATCAATTATGCTAATCGCTACTTCAAAATTCTCTCTGTCTCTAAGTATCTTTTTTAGATCTTCTTCATTCTTTGCATCTTCTTCTCTGGGTGAAAGTAGTTCAAATACTCTTTCTATAGTAGCTTTTAAATATTGAATATCTTTATCCTCAATAGTTATCTGTTCGTATAGACTTTTATATTGATAGGCTGCATTTTGCAAATCCGTTTTTTCCTGCAAAAGTGTTTCTATTATTTCTTCATACGCTTCTTTCTGTTCTTGCGCGTTTTTGTTTTCTCTAGCCTGCCTCCTTTTTGTTGTCACCCAGTCGTAAGTGTTTTTTGCTGCGATCTCTGTGAGAGTGGCAGCAGCTTGTAAAGAATACTCATTCATTTTAAATACCCCCATATATTAATTAGTGACTATGAATTTAAATTACATTATTTAAAACTATATTTTATTCACTTCATCTTTAACAAGGAACCAGTTGTTCGACAAGTGCGCCCGTTTGCGGAAGACTGCTCTTATTGAAATTCAATCAGATTTATACAATAAGTATAACATCTCATTTTTTAAAACTACGGGTTTTGGCTGTAATCACAAACTCAATTTCTTGCTAAAAACACAGAGGAATTAGGCTTTTTATTTACAAAAACCTTTCATGTTGACAGTTTGCACTTTCCTGACGATAACCATTGGTAAATGCATTGGCGAGCAGTAGTAAACTGAGTGGCCAGAATTGGTACATTCTTATGGCATTAACCACCTGCCGATCAAGGTAATACATCTTCTAATAAAATCCAACTTTCGCTATTTATATCATCGTTGTAATTGTTCATACAAATAAACAATTCATTGTTATTTTTATCTTTTCTTACAAATCCGCCTTTCAAGTTATATTCTTTTAAGTATTTCTTTAAAACATTAAACTTTTTTGGTGAAAATTTATCAATATCTTCACTATCGCCACTTTTGCTAAAACCACCTTTTGTTTCAATGACCCATATCTCATTGTCTTTAGAAAGTATATAATCAGGGTAAAAGGACTTTTGTTTGCCAAAATTATCTTCATAGATAATAGACAAATATTCATTTCCTTTATCCCCATTTTTGTATAGCCACTCAATACTTTCTGCATGATTGCAGTACTTTTCAAATGTCTTTTCAGAATCTGAACGAACTTCAGCAGATGACAAATAGCCTTTATATACGTTACTTTCATATTCCTGTTGTACCTTGTTATTCGCATCATAAGTGAACAAAGTTTCTTTTGGAATATGAATCTCCCTTTTCGTGATGTCTTTTATATCAAGTGTTTGCTGAATAGAAACACTCGACATTGCTAAACGAAAATCCTCCTTTAGTTTAACAAAATTATTAATCACAAATGCATATACATCTCTTGTTTCTAAACGAAGTACTTCTTTATCGTAGCGTACATTTTTGTCAAATAAACGTCTAATAATCGTATTCATTTGTTCGTAAGGTAAACCCAATTTCAAACCTAAAGTACTGACACGATTATGATACTCTCGTCCATGTCTATGCGTATTTAAAGGTTCAACCATATTTACATTGCTAAGATTTTCGAATTCTTGAATGGTTAAAGCATGGACCTCACCTGTGAATGTCTTCTTAATAACTTTATGAGAAAAAGTATAACCATTTGTTTGCAAGCGTGTGTGATTTTCGGATGTTTTGGTGGTAATACCATATTCATTTTTATAAAACAGTACCATAGTTTGTAAGGCTTGTGTAGCATCTTTTGATACAGATACTTCTGTTTTTTGCTCGGAAATTAATGTAACATCCCTATATTCCTTTTTTAAAAATAACTTGACCGCATCAAGCGCACTTTTGCCTAAATGCAATTTTACACCTTCTGTGAACTTTTCATCAAACGTATATAGATAACAAGAATCTAATAAGTCATTTTCATAATGTTTAACTTCTGGCATCCTTCTTATGCGTCCAATCGTTTGAATTTCAAAAGTTTCACTTGTATTCTCACGAAGTTTTACTAGAATTTGGGCTCTTGGACAATCCCATCCGGTTGCAATAGCTTGTTTAATAATAACAACAATCGGCTTTGCATCATTTTCTTCAATTTCTTCAAGGTTCTGCTTTTTATCACTTAACCATACACTTAATAATCCATTTTCATAAGTAACATCTTTCTTTGCCAAATAACGTTCTACTTCATCTTGTAATACATCACTATTGTTCGGAAGTTGTACTATAATCATAGGGTTTACAATAGATTCTTTTTCTTCCAAGGCTGCCTTTAACTCAGTTTGTTTATCTAATGCTTTATCAAGAAGATAACTAACCTGGCTATCTACTTCTATGGATCGTCCAAAATCTTCATTAATAACGAGCATTCTTTTGATTAATCCTTCTGCAATAACATCTTCTTCCGGAACCTCAATAGTGGTTGCATTTGCATAGTTTTTTGGTGTGGCGGAAGTTCGTATGATTTTTTTCGGTTTAAAAAGTTCCATAATATCACTGGCTTTGACTGTATCATTCTGGTGTGATTCATCCACCACAATAACGAATTCAAGTCCATTGTTATGAGCATTCATAATACGTTCCTGAAAGTTTGCTTTTTCTCCTTCTTTTAACGCATTGTTTCCTTTTCTCGTTAGTTTTTCCCAGTTTATAAAACAAACATTATTTTCTTTAAAACCATCTGTCATTACATCATGTAAAAGTTTGGTTGAGCTATTATGAATATACTTATCCATTTTTTCTTTACTTTGTTCTTCTAAATCCCCTCTTCCTGGTGTCAACCATATGAAAACATTTTTAAAGTGTCCTTTCCCATAT
>JAPFCO010000288.1 GCA_026169505.1 Pseudogracilibacillus sp. | reverse complement strand
CAGCGATCTTCGATTTCTACATTGCACGCTTTTTGTACGAATGTTGTACGTCAATATGCTTATTTGTTAGATGTAGATCCTGGATTTCGAATTGCTGATGAAATGGAAATGGAGTTAATGAAGCAGGAAGTTGTAGATAATCTGCTTGAGGACTATTATGGTCAAGATGAAGAAGAACTAACAGCATTTTTTTCTGTTGTTGACATGTTTTCCAATGATCGGAATGATGCGGATGTTGGACAGCTTATTTTAAAACTTTTTACATTTGCTATGCAAAATCCATGGCCTGAACAATGGTTACAACATGTGGCCGACACTTATTTCATAGATAGTCATAGTGATGAGGAAAAGATAGATTGGTTACGTTTTTTAAAGTCTGAAGCGACAGAACAATTACACGCTTTTCACCATGATATAAATCGGGCAATTCGTATTGCAAGAGAAAGTGATGGTCCTTATCATTACTTAGAAGCGCTTGAGTCCGATATTGAACAGATAGAAGGAGCATTGCAACAAACAACATGGGATGAATTACAACAGTATATGGCTGCTAGTAAATTAAAAAGCCTTTCAAGTAAACGTGTTGAGTGTAATGAAGATAAGAAGGAATTAATTAAGGCGATTCGTCAGCAGTTTCGGACACAGTGGAATAAATGGAAGAAAAGTTGGTTTAGTAGAAGTTTAACTGCTCATATGGAGGATATGAATAAACTGCATCCGGTAATTAAAAAGGTAACAGAATTAGTCATTGAGTTTAAAACTAGATTTGAAGCGGTGAAACGTGAACAGGCCTTAGTCGACTTCTCCGATTTAGAACATTTTTGTTTACATATTTTAATCGATGAAGCATCTACAGAAGAGAATATTATCCCTTCTAAGATTGCATATTATTATAAAAATCAATTCAAAGAGGTTTTGGTTGATGAGTATCAAGATATTAATATAGTTCAAGAAACGATTTTATCGGTTGTAAGTGATCAAGAAGGGAACGGGAATATGTTTATGGTTGGCGATGTGAAGCAAAGTATTTATCGTTTCCGTCATGCTGAGCCAACTTTGTTTATAGAAAAATATAAACAATTTCAAAGCGATCCATCCACAGGGTACCGGATAGATTTAGCACGTAATTTCCGAAGTCGGGAAGAAGTATTAACAGGAGCAAACTATATTTTTAAACAAATTTTTGATGAAGCGCTTGGAGACATTGAGTATGATGATAAAGCTGCGCTTATTTATGGAAATAAAGGGTATGATGATCATCCAATCGAACAACCAGAAGCTGAATTAATTATTATTGATCGTGATGCACCTAATGAACGAAATAACGCGGGAGAAAATGTAGAAGATGTAGAGAAAACTCAGCTCGAAGCTAGACTTTATGCGGAAAAAATTAATACTTGGATTGGAAAAAAAGATCAGTTACCGCTCCAAGTAGTAGATAAAGAAACGAACCAAAAACGTAATGTTCAGTATCGGGATATCGTCATATTACAACGCTCATTAACAGGGGCACCTGTTATCGTTGATGAATTAAAAAAACAAGGAATACCGGTTCATGCGGAGTTACGGACAGGGTATTTTGTTGCAATTGAAATTCAGGTAATGATAAATATGTTGAAAATAATTGATAATCCATATCAAGATATTCCGCTAGCATCGGTAATACGCTCTCCAATCGTTGGGTTAGATGAGGAACAATTGGCTCAAATTCGACTAGCCAAAAAACATGAATCATTCTATCTTGCATTACAAGAATATGTGAAGAATGACGATGAAACGAGTATAATTCTTCAGACATTTTTAACTCAATTAGAACAGTTTAGAGTAATGGCTAAAGAGGGAGCTTTATCCGAATTAATTTGGGGGATTTATCATGAAACTGGCTATTACGATTTTGTCGGTGGTATCCCAGGAGGAAAACAGCGGCAGGCTAATTTACGTGCTTTGTATGATCGTGCCCGTAGCTATGAATCAACATCTTTTAGAGGCTTGTTCCGATTTTTGAGATTTATAGAAAATATGCAAGAACAAAATAAGGATTTAGGTGAAGCACGTGCATTGAGTGAACAAGAAGATGTTGTTCGAATCATGACAATCCACAAAAGTAAGGGATTGGAATTCCCTGTCGTCATTATTGGTGGAATGAATAAGGAATTTAATCTACGAGATATTCGTTCTAAATATATATTAGATAAAGATTTAGGTTTTGCAACAAAGTTCATTGATCCTGAAAAACGAATTACGTATCCAACTTTATACTATATTGCCTTACAGCAAGGGTCGCTACGGAAGTTATTGGCAGAGGAAATGCGTGTATTATATGTAGCCATGACAAGAGCGAAAGAAAAATTAGTCATGATTGGAAATATACCTTCGTTTGAAAAAGAAGTAAATAAATGGCTACCAATATTAGACCATGATGAATGGATACTACCCAATCAGACTCGTAAAGATGCCGTAACCTACTTAGATTGGGTAGGACCTGCGTTAATGCGACATCATCAATCAGGACATTTACATCAAACAGATAGAGAATTAACGCAGATACCTGAAGCGATCCATTCAGATGTTTCCAAATGGAAAGTTGAGATTGTTCCGGGGACCGAATTAATTAACTTAGATGAACACGAAGTTCGTTCGAGTGACAGGATGAAACAGATTGTAGGGGAATGGAAGGAAGTACCAGACACACATAGCGAGAACGATGAACAGGTTCAAGAGAGATTATCTTTCCAATATGAGTATAAGGAAGCAGTGACAGAACGGGCCAAACAAAGCGTTACGGAGATTAAACGGCGTCAAGAGACGATGGATGAATACAGTGATAATCGCATCATTAAACCTTTCCGTGCTCCATTAGTGAAACAACCAACATTCATGCAAAGCACGAAGGAATTAACGGCAGCTGAAATTGGAACGGCTATGCATGCTGTGATGCAGTTTATACCTTTGACAAGGCAATGGAATCAAGAAGAAATTAAGACGTTGGTTCAGCATTATGTCATCGAAGAGAAAATAACAGAAGAGGAAGCGGACGTCATTCAAGTCGAGGCAATCGAACGTTTCTTTCAGACTGATATCGCGAAAGAAATGATCCAACATGAAAAGGTGGAAAGAGAAGTACCATTCACTTATTCACTAAACGCAAATGAAGTGTATAACGATTGGCAAAGTGATACAAATGAACAAGTCTTAATCCAAGGAGTGATGGACTGTATTATTCATACAGATCAGGGTGCCATTATTTTAGATTATAAGACGGATACAATTGATGATTCGGAGATAAGTACCGCATTAATGGAAAAGCTTAAGCAACGTTATCGTGTACAAATTGAATTATATGAACGTGCATTAGAAGATATATTACAAACAAAAGTTCAAGCAACCTATTTATACTTTTTTGCTAAAGACCTTTTAATAAAAATGTAAAAGACAAAAACAGGAGTGAATGTGATAATTACCCAATCATCTATCTCATTACAATATGCAGTTAAGAAAGTTTTAACGAAACTACATGTTGTATTGAGATGGCGCTAAATCCGCATGATGATATTCACTAAACAGACATAATTATTTATTAGGGTGTATCGCATAGATACACTCTTTTTCTATGCAAAAAACGCGCTATAACAAGGTTTTTTAATTAATATCGAGAAAATATCGTTTATATTTGTACGGTTTTTTGCAACGTATCGTGTGATTTACGTCACTATGACCAACGTAAATTGACATTATACTATAAGTAAGCAATAAACAATATTACTTGGGAGGGATTTTCATGAGGGCACCGGATGTAAAAAATAAAGAAGTTCAAGTTAACCATGAAGAAATTAACTCTTTAAAAGGAACATTGTTTTCAACCGTAGTTTTTGTTGGTGGAGGCATACTATTTTTTATCATTGTATTATTTTACTTTTATATGATCAGAGTTTAAGGGAGGTATAACAATGAAATTACATCGATTTGAGGAAGTGTGGCTTATTTTTGCAGTAATAATTATTGTCGGCTCGATGGTAATAACGGGATATCAAGCTTTTGCACAAGAGATGGGGCCACCAAGTCATAAAGAAACAATTGATCCACAAAAAGTTGACCAAACAGCACCATTTGACAGTCCAGGTGTATTTGAAACAGGTGACAATGCATATGAAGTAGTGATGACATTAGAAGCATTTAATTTTAATCCAGGTGATATCGAAGTTCCAGTTGGATCGACGGTCGAATTTATTATGACTTCAAAAGATGTTATTCATGGGATGCAAATTATTGATACAAACGTAAACGCAATGATTATACCAGGCCATATTCAAACAATATCACAGACATTTAATGAACCTGGTGAATATTTAATTTTATGTAATGAATATTGTGGTACAGGTCATCAATTAATGAGTACTACCATTACGGTGAAGTAAAGAGAGGAGGAAAGAATTATGGAAGCGGTAAAGAAGTCATTTATTCATACATCTAAAACGAAAGTAAATGAAATGATTGCAACGAATCCACAAGATGCGAAACTGTCACTTTCATTTCTAGCAGTTTCTTTTATAGCCTTACTTGTTGGCGGGATTTTAGGGCTTTTTCAAGGGTTAGAACGGGCAGGATTATTATCCATGCCATCATGGTTTGACTATTATCAAACATTAACAGTACATGGAATATTACTTGTACTTGTTTTTACGGGAACATTTTTAATTGGTTATTTATATGCGGGTCTTTCACACACGTTGGGAGGATTATTACCAAAGGTTAGAAAAATGGGTTGGACTGCTTTTATGTTAATGGTTGCAGGGACAGCATTAACAGCATCTCAAGTTATCATAGGGGAAGCTTCGGTCTTATACACGTTTTATCCACCTATGGCTGCATCTCCTTGGTTTTATATCGGATTAGTTTTAATTGTATTAGGAATCTGGTCTGCAGCAATTGGTGCATTTATCAATGTTGCTAATTGGAAAAAACGTCATCGCGGGCAACATGTTCCTTTATTTTCGTTCTTTGCAACTGGAATCTTTATTTTATTATTTACTGCTACAATCGGAGTAACATATGAAGTGTTAACATTGATTCCTTGGGCTTTTGGTTGGACGGAAACAGTGAATGTATTACTTAGTCGGACGTTGTTTTGGAGTTTCGGACACACATTGGTGAACGTCTGGTATTTTACAGCAGTATCAGCATGGTATGTTGTTGTACCAAAAGTGATTGGTGGGCGACAGTTCAGTGATACGTTAGCAAGAGTTGTAGCAGTGTTAATTGTTATCTTAAACGTACCAGGTGGATTCCACCATCAGATTATTGACCCTGGGTTTACGGAAGGGCTTAAATACATGCACGTATTTATGAGTTTATCCATTGCATTTCCATCATTAATGACTGCATTTGCAATGTTTGCTACTTTCGAACGTACCGGTCGTAAAAAAGGTGGAAAAGGTTTACTTGGCTGGTTCAAAAAGCTACCTTGGAAAGATGCTCGATTCCTTGCACCATTTTTGGCAATGGTTACTTTCATTCCAGCGGGAGCTGGTGGTATAGCGCAAACAAACTTCCAGTTGAACCAAGTGGTTCATAACACATTATGGGTAACAGGTCATTTTCATTTAACGGTAGGGGTTTCTGTAGCACTTACATTTTTTGGGGTTGCCTACTGGCTTGTACCACATTTATCCAAACGTGTGATGACATCTAGAATGAATAAATTTGCAATTTGGCAAATTATATTATGGATGGTCGGAATTACATTTTTATCGGGAGCCATGCATACCGTGGGGTTATTTGGAGCACCGAGAAGAACATCATTTAGTTCGTACTTCGAAAGTGCTGTAGCGGCGGGTTGGGATCCATACCTCATTTTAATTGGTATCGGAGCAACTATACTACTTATTTCAGTATTTATGATAGTTTATCTTGTCTTCCATCTGATGTTTAAGGCACCAAAAGGAGAAACAGAATTCCCAATTGCAGAAGTGGAAGACGATGCATCACCAACACCAAAATGGACGGAACGGTGGAGCTTATGGATTGTTTTAATGATTGCTGTTATTTCGATGGGGTATGTTATTCCACTTGTTGATTTAATTATGAATGCACCTCCAGGTTCTCCGCCATTTAAGACATGGTAATAAATGGATAGTGCGAGCAAGAAATTAGCGTGATTCGGATGAACAATATAGAGAAGAACCCAATAGGTTAAGTAAATGATGGGCACTTCACCAATTCCCTTTTCAAGGAGATAATTCGCTGTAATAGTGGATTATCTCTCCCTTCATTCATTCCTCAAGATATATCTTATATAATTACATCTAAAAGGATGTGATCAGAATGAATAAACGAAACAATCAATGGACTGCTATGATAATTATCCTTATGTTTGGATTATCGCTATTCTATCTAGGTACAGATGGTTTTACTGCGTTTACAGCAGAAACAGCTCGAACTAGTAATCTGCTAGAGGAACAACCTAAACTACCATCAGTAACATTAGAAGATCATGAAGGCGATGAATATGACTTTTCCGAGTTTGAAGGAAAATATATGTTAATGACTTTTATTTATACAGCTTGTTCGACAGTTTGTCCACAATTAGAAATGAATGTGAAAGAAATTTATGAACAAATTCCCACACAGTACTTAGGCGATGATCTGATGTTTTTGAGTGTTAGTTTCGACTCAGAACGTGATACCCCTGAAATATTAAATAATTATCGTGAGAATATAGGTGGGAATGGGGAAATATGGCGAATGGCACGTATTGCTGATAAGCAACAACTCGAAGCTACTTTGGATGGGTTTGATATTATTGTAATTCCAGATGGGGATGGCGATTATGCGCATAATGTTGCGTTTTATTTGGTTGACCCGGAAGGATATTTAATCGATGTAATGGACTTTCAAGATATTACCGGAGCGACCGCTAGAATAATGGAAGTACTTGAGGAAGATAGGGAGGGATGAAAGATGAAGCAAGCAATGTATGGCCTGATATTATATGTATTTTTAATGCTTCCTCCAGTTATTCACTTATCGGAATCAATTATGGCGATTCATATGCATATGCAAATGCCACTCTTAGCAGTAGTTGGGATATTAATGACTCCATTTTTACAAAAAAAATTTCCAAATTTTTTTAATACATGGAATGAGCATGGCTTTCCCGGTATATTACTTTTTTTAATCGTGTTTAGTTATTGGCTAATTCCACGTGCGATGGATGATGCGATGACCCTTCCTTATGTCGAAGTGTTTAAGTTTATTAGTTGGCCATTTTTAATAGGTGTCCCACTACGTGATAGTTGGACGAAAATATCGTTAACATATAAAAATATTACATTAACAATATTAGCGGTTTTATATCTTTTAATGGCAGGGGTATATATTTTTTCACCTGATCAATTATGTAATAATTATTTAATTGTTGATCAGCGCACATTAGGTTGGAGTTTTTTACTTGGAGCATTCTGTTTTATTATTTATGTCATTCAGACATTATTTATTGACCCTAGTCAATTCTATGAAGATAGTGAAGATGTCTAGCCAAATAAAGATGGTTCAATGAAACTACATATTGTAGTGTTGTAGCGATAAATCCGTATTATAAAATGACTTAAGTTAGGTAAATATGTCTTTTTAAAAAGCTTTATCTTGTATAGGCTAAATAAAAGGATGCGGTATTTGGTAACAGAATAAAAACATATTTGAAACTATGGCCCCTTATCTATTACAATAGGGAGAGAGGAAGGAAAGCCTGCTCGGAAAAGATAGGGGGGGTTGTGATGGGGAATAAAAAGCTGGTGATGTTTAATATTGTTATCTTATTTACTGTAGTAGGGATTATTCTAATTGGAAGTAATACATGGGGCGCAACTAATCATATGCAGGAAGAATCAGTTACAGCAGATGAACTGATAGAAAATAAGCAAGTAGAGACAATTGGCACAGCAGAAATTCCACTGTTAATAAATAATTATGACAAAAAGAAACAGGAATCAGATTTTGATTTATTTGTTCAGGAGGATTTGGAAATAATAGAATTAGAGGAAGCGGAAGAAGTGCTAGAGCAAGATATGGAAGAGGAACAATGGAAATTGGAACAAACGAACGATTCCGAAACGATCGAAGAACCAACTAATACAATATCAACCCAAAGATTAGGGAACTCGTCAGATATTCAAACTAGAGGACAGAACCAGCAGACAGACTCAAACAATCGTTCAACACCAAAGAGGAATCAATTACCAACAAATAATAATTCGTATCAAGGATCAAATGAAAATACAAACGCAAGAAGCCCAGAACAGGATCAAAATAATAGTGATGAAAATACAGATTCACCCGCTAAGGAGAATAACGATCCACAAAAACCGGATCGTTCAGATGAGTCACATGCTGATCCAAAGCAAAATGAGCATGACAATGAAAGTGAAAACGAAAACGAAAACGATTCAGAACACCCATAATGATCTGATTGACAAATGAAGGGGGAATTTTGTTGAAAATAAAAACGGCAGTCGTGACAGGTGCTAGTAGTGGGATTGGTAAAGCAATTGCTCAAAAACTAGCTGCTGAAGACATCCAAGTAGTCTTAGTTGCACGTAATAAAGATACATTGGATTCAATCGCAAAAGAGTTAAATAGTAAACCAGGCGGAAAGGCAATCGCGATTCCAACAGATGTAGCCAAACGTGATGAAGTAAAGAGAATGGTACATAAGGCTGAAGAGACTTTTGGAACAATTGATTTGTATGTTAACAATGCTGGGCTCATGTTAAGTGCGGTTATTACGGAAGGCGAAATAGATGAATGGGAACAAATGATTGATGTTAATGTTAAAGGAGTTCTCTATGGACTTCACGAAGTCATTCCTAATATGGTAAAACAAAAATATGGCCATATCATCAATATATCGTCTGTATCAGGCCATGAGGTAACAAAGCGAAGCACGGTGTATAGTGCAACTAAATTCGCTGTGCGTGCGATTTCTATGGGGTTAGAAAAGGAATTAGCGCATACTGGAGTAAAAGTTACGAATGTTTCACCAGGAATGGTGGATACTAGGTTAATAGGGGGTCATCAATCGACACGAAAACCACTTGATACGACTGATATCGCTAATGCCATTTATTATGCGATATCCCAACCAGATCATGTGAATATGAATGAAATAACAATTCGACCAGTTTAAGGTTTATGTACAATAGTATTTAATGGGACAGTTTAATCAAATTTATCATACAGATGATCGGCACGACGCTACAGCTGGTAGTTTCGTTGTAACGTCGAGGTTTTTTTGTGCATATGAAATTGATTCAGTTTAGTGAATTTCATCATTCGGGTTTAGCGCCACATCACTACAACATGTAGTTTCGTTGAAGCATTCTTAACTACATGCTGTAGTGATGTAGCTGATTTATGTAATTATGAAATTCACTCAGTTATATAAAATTAGCAATATCAACTAATATTTGATATTATAAACAGAGTAAAATAGACTCGAGAATAAAGGCGTTGTGTTGTTCTACAAGGTATAAAAGTAAAATTGCGTTGCAACGATTGTTCAGTCTTTCACCAACTTTTTTGACAAATTAAAAAGAGTAGGTGCATTATTTTATAATTTTTACAATGGAAAGGTGGATTTTTAAATGAGTAAGCCAAAAATTGTTGTGCTTGGAGCAGGTTATGCTGGATTGAAAACAATGAGAGAGTTAACAAAATCATTGTCACCTGAGGAAGCGGATCTTGTTTTAGTAAATAAACATAATTATCATTACGAAACAACATGGTTACATGAAGTCGCAGCAGGAACGATTAACCCAAATCAGGCTCGCTTTATGATTAGCGATGTGATTAATCCAAATCGTGTTCGCTTAATTTACGATGCGGTGGTAGAAGTTAAGCAAGAAGATCAACGGGTTATTTTAGAAAATGGTGAAATTACATATGACTATTTAGTCATCGCATTAGGATTTGAGTCGAATACATTCGGAATTAAGGGAATGGAAGAAAATGCATTTGCGATTGTTGATATTGATTCAAGTCGTGAGATTCGTGAACATATAGAATTACAATTTGCTAAATATAAAACAGATGAACATGCAAAAGACTCTGATTTAACTATTTTAATTGGTGGAGCAGGCTTCACGGGAATTGAATTATTAGGTGAATTGGTAGAAAAGGTACCAAAATTATGTAAAAAATATGATGTAGATCGTCATAAAGTTAAAATTATTAATGTAGAAGCAATGCCATCGATATTACCGATGTTTACTAAGGACCTTGTATCACATGCTACACAATCATTAGAAGATCGTGGTGTTGAATTTAGACTAGGCGCAGCGATTAAAGAATGTTCAGAAGATGGTTTCGTTGTAGGTGATGACAATGAGCTAATTGAAGCAGGCACGGTCGTATGGACAGGTGGAGTTACAGGAAGTTCAGTTCTAACTGAATCAGGTTTTGAACTAACTCGTGGAAAAGTTACAGTAAATGGAGATTTACGTGCACCAGGATATGATAATATCTTTATTTTAGGTGACTGTGCTTGGGTCATGGATGAAGAAGCTGATCGACCATTCCCACCAACAGCTCAGGCTGCAATGCAGCATGCTAATACATGTGCTCGTAATATTAAGGCTTTATTAGATAACGAACCATTAGAGACTTTTATATTTGATGATAAAGGAACAGTTGCATCTCTTGGAACAACAGATGGTATTGGTACGATTTTATCAGGAACAGAATTAAAAGGAAAAGCAGCAGCTGCTATGAAGAAAGTAGTAGATAACCGTTCTGTATTATTACTTGGTGGTCCGAAAATGTTGCTTAAAAAAGGAAAGTATCGTCCATTTTAATTGAAGTGATGATAAAAATTTGAAAGGGGATTGCTAAAACATGAAAAGATGTATCCTTGTTCTATTAGCATCTATTTTAGGATATGCTGTAGCAACGCGTATCATTGAAGAAACGAGAGATTTTCGTTAAATAAAATCACAGCAAACGATGAAACGAACCGTACATGATACGGTTCGTTTTTTAAATTTTATTTTTTTTACGGGAGTTGTATTATAATTGAAAAATTATAAATGAGTGCTAGACTATTTCTTACTGGGGTTCGCTACCTTCCACTCGCAAGGATTTAACGTTGGATGGATGCATAGGCTGTCCTGTGCAGAATTATCCCCCATAGAAGTCTTACGCCTGCTTCATCCATGCTTCTGCATCTGAGCCTAGCGCAAGACCATTCTTACGCCTGCTTCATCCATGCTTCTGCATCTGAGCCTAGCGCAAGACCATTCTTACGCCTGCTTCATCCATGCTTCTGCAACTGAGCCTAGCGCAAGACTATTCTTACGCTTGCTTCATCCATGCTTCTGCAACTGAGCCTAGCGCAAGACCATTCTTACGCTTGCTTCATCCATGTTGTTGTATCTGAGACGAGCGCAAGGATATAATTACATATGATTTAAATCGTTTCCACACATATATGTCGTTAACTTAACGCTCGCATGCGGTAATCGAAGTATATTTCAAGTTGCGGATTAATTTTGAAGGAATTTGCATTTCTGGAGCGAAGCTTTACATTTCATTGTAATGCCATCGATTCAATTTAACGTATATCAAGAAAATAGTCTTAAATTATATTAGCGACTTCTCTTTCTACCGCGATATACATTTCGATATGTAAAGGTATGTAGGGTTGTGTAGATAGATACAAACAAGAGGGGGATTGTTATATATAGTGGAATAAGCCGCATGAGCCCGAATAAATTGACGACAGCTAAACCTAATGTGCATATTGCTAAAAAAACAGTTACATATATTTTATTACTCAAAATATATCACCCCTTATGCTATATTCTATGTTGTCTTCTCTAAAATAGAAATAAGGGTACAATCTATTTGATTGTACCCTGCTTATAGTGGGTTTGAACATGCACTTAGATAGATTGTTATTCTTTACGTATTTCCCAAAAGGAATAGTTTATATGTTGTACTTTATTCACTTTCTGCATCAGTTGTAATTTCTTTAAACTTTTTTCAGCTTCTTTTACTGTCATATCTAATACAAATGCTAGATCTTCCGTTGTAAACCGTTTAAATAATTTCAAAAAGTCTTCACATGATGGTGTACTTCTTTCGACTACTTCCATTTCTAATACTTTTTCTAGGATGAATGTATAAGTCTCATAACTATGGATGCCAGCGACTTTAATACTATAATCTTCAATATGCTGACTAAGAAATACAAAAGTTGGGAATTGTTTTACTTCCATTTCATGTGTCAATTGTCGATCACTCTCGTATGCTTTCTTTGCCGAAGTAGAAAAAAGATCATTATTAAATTCATGAACATCGATATTAGTTTGCTTTGCAGCATGGTGGATAATCGTCTCGATGGGAGCTTCGTTCTGATATAAAAATAAGGATCCTTGAATATTTCTTAAGTAATCGCTACCTGCTTTGTTTCCCTGTAATGCGGCTGCCTTGATGGCAATTGATATGGAATACTTATCTGATGTGTTCAACGAATGAATGGATTGTTCGTCTTCAAATTTGTTGTTTTTTGGACCTAGGAATAAATGACTGATCACTGGACGAATGCTGCAAAAGGCACCATACTCCATTGTAAGTTTTTTCAGAATAGGTTCAATGTCCCAATACGTATCACAAAAAGGATTAATAAAATAATAAATAATAACAGGTTTGTTAATATAATCAATAGGTGTGTAATTAGAGCTTGTTTGTGTTGATTTATTATTGAAGAGAAAAGCATTCATACTGAATCCCTCCTTTAGTTAAAGGTAAGCAATATTATAGCTATTATGCTGTAACACATACTCCCCTTAGTATATGTGAATCTATAAGGAAATGTTATGGATCTACTTCACACTTAATCTTCTTTATTAACCATATGTGTAGCTGTCAAAGATAGTCTATCAAAAATTGCTGAACGGTATGGTTCTTCAATCTTAGCTTCGTCCAAAGCTTTATCCATACATTCTAGCCAAGCATTGCGACGTTCAAAGGTAATTTCAAACGGCATATGTCTTCTTTTTAACATTGGATGACCACGTTCTTCTAAATATAGACTTGGACCTCCAAAAAACTGTGTTAAAAACAATCGCTGCTTATGGATTGTTTCCGTTAAATCGGCTGGAAATATAGGAATTAATGCTTCGTGTTTTGCTACATGCTTATATAATGAATGAACAATTTGATCTACAGATGATTGGCCGCCAATTGCTTCATAAATAGTACCAGGTTTTACAGTATCAAGATCTGACATACTTAAATCTCCTTATAATTTGCAATTTTGTAAAAAGTAACTATTGACAATATTGTATCAATCAGATTATTCAAACGCAAAATATTAGGCTTGATTCCTTATGGCAAGGTCGTGAAAAAACGTTCAATTTTGGTGATCGATTTTTGTTCGACTACAGGAAATTTCTCTAATATTTTCCGTAATGCCTCTTTCCCTTTCATTTTGGAAGGAGCTTCAATTTCCAATTCATAATCAGTAATATTATTATAGCTACTTTTATCTAATACATAGATAATCCCATCCTCTGTAAATGACCTTCTCTCTGTCTGTAATGCGCCATAAAAAAGTAGATGAGGTACTATAACTTCCATGGCTGTTAATTGGTTAGTAACGTTTTCTTTTGGAATCGGCTGACCGTTGATCCATTGTTTAAATTCATTTGAGGATAATTGGTCATGTGTCTCTAAAATTCCTTCCACATGGGGTTCTTTCAATGTTAATGTATATCTTCCTGCTTTTTCACGGATACGTAAAGCACTTTGGTGTTCTTTCAATGCAAAATCAATTGTGTCAAAGTAATAATTAGTTTGACTGACTGCATCTTGTGGAAAAGATAGGGCATGTAATAGTGTAGTAAATTCTTCTTTTGTTAACAATGTCTTATATTCGATTTCAATTTCTTGTACCATAATTCCTCCTCAAACTTCATCATCATATAGTACTCCTATTATCCCGAAAGCATACCAAAAACACAAAAGAAATAGTCTACCAATAGATTATTATGTGATGTTAATGGGAATATGTAGCATACTTTAATCAATTTCATCATATGAATTTATCGCTACGTCGCTACAGGTTGTAGCTACGTAGCTGATTTAGGTAATTATGAAATTGATTCTACTTATGATAAAATAAGGGAAGGTGTACGTAAATATTACTAGTATAAATTAAATGTATGATACATTCTTGCGATTGGAGGCTAATAATAATGAAATTTTCCATTGTGTCTAGAGGCGATGAACGTTCGAATGAAATTGAAGCAAAAATGAAACAATATTTAATTGATTTTGACTTGATCTACAGTGTGGAAGATCCAGATTTAGTCATTTCAATTGGGGGCGATGGT
>JAPFCO010000137.1 GCA_026169505.1 Pseudogracilibacillus sp. | reverse complement strand
TGATCAAATAGACGTTGAGAAAATTACGCATCTATCAGAAGAAACCTATACATATGATGGAGATAAAAGAATTCTCGATCTCGTTGTAGAAGTAAAGTGGAAACAGAAGGATGTTGCAATTGTTGTTCATATTGAACCACAGAGCTACTTACAAGCGGATTTTAATATCAGAATGTTCAAATACTATGGTTTATTTAATCAATTTCATCCTACCGATTTATTGCCACAACACTACAATATCTAGTTTCGTTGTAACGTTCTTAACTATATATTGTAGTGTCGTGGCTGCTTTTTGTAATGATGAAACTGATTCTGTTATATAATAAATTAAATAAGCCAATTATCCCTTGATGAGGGCTGGGATAAGGATCGTTTTACGATTGACTTCGGGGATATTACCATTTTGCAATTTAATTATTTGACCCTACATGTACGAAAGAAAAATTGGCGTCAATTTATAAAACAGGAAAATCCTGTATCTGCCGCATTGCTTAGTAAAATGGACTATAACAAAAAAGAACGTATTCAAGTAAAATTAGAGTTTTTTAAGCTATTAGCGAGATTGAAATTTGATATGCAAAAAGAGAAGCTACTCGTTGGTTTTTTCGAATCGTATTTAAAATTAAATGAAGAAGAGGAGGCTACATTCATGAAAGAAGCTCGGAAACTCGATAACGCAGAAGAAGTTTTAGAAATTACTGTTTCGTATGAGGAAAAGGGGCGGGAAAAAGGATTAGAAGAAGGAAAGAAACAGGTAGCGTTTGAGTTACTACGACAAGGATTGGATAGAGAATTAATCATCGAAACAACGGGTCTTTCATTGGAGGAAATTAAGGATTTAGAGAAGCAGTTGTAAACATGGTGGTAGCGTTTAGATTACGGTAAATGAGATATGTAGTAGTCATTACGAAAGAGGCAGATGAATGTCCTATTCACTCATCTGCCTCTTTTATTTACATCTTCACAAGTTTCTTTTCCTGTGCAGACTCCTAGGTTACCAAGATAACTTTCAGTGTTTCAAAACCTCCTCATCCGTACGAAGGCGGAAACGTTACTTTTTAAAAGATTAATAAAATGATGTAATTCGGCTGTCATAGGATCATTACCCTCTACAACTGTCTTCTCGACTTGTAGAGGGTGATCCCAACCTTGTTTGGCTTCTTCATTTGTGTATATTTTTATACTGGAAAAGCGATACTACAGCTTTTTCAGCAAGGGCTTTTCCATAAAGGTTATTCCGATTGGCGGAACAGTTGCTCCTAAAATGGAATCTAATAATATAAAAATCTTAATATGAAAAAACGAGTTGTCATTAAATGATATTAAAAATTTCATCACACCGATTTATCGCTAAATCACTACAATATGTCATGTTATTGTAGCGTCACGGTTCATTTTCCAAATTATACAATTGATTCCGTTTTCAATGGAAATATTCAAAGTTGATAGAATAGATTGTAATGATAATTCTAAGGAGTAATCTATTATCATCTAGCTAGGAATACTCGTGACTTCAGTGAGGATAGGTTCAATTAGAATACTAAATACCTATTGAATTAATAATCAAAGTATATTAAGATAGATATACAAAGTTCTACTCTGCAAAACTCAGTTCTATTATAAGGATGTGGAAAGGGGAACATCATCAGATGGAAAATAATCCACAAGTGATTCGATCGGTGCAACGAGCGATTGATGTGCTTCGCTCATTCGGAGTGGGTAAAGAAGCGTTAACATTAACAGAAATATCAAATGAAACAGGATTAGCAAAATCGACGACAACACGAATCTTAGCGACATTAGAAGAAAATAACTTCTTAGAGAAAGATTTAGCATCAGGGAAATATAATCTCGGTGTACAATTATATTTTCTCGGGCATGCTGCGGGTCGATCGATCGGTTTGAAAGATGTTTCGAAAGATATCATGATTCGATTACGTGACCAACTAGGTGAAACGGTGAATCTGTACATTATGGAAGGCGAGTATCGGATATGTATTCAACAATTTGAAAGTTTGAAATCAGTGAAACATATGATCCAGGTAGGACAACAATTACCATTAACGGTTGGAGCAAGCGGAAAAGTATTACTCGCTTATCAAGCAAACGATTTCATCGAAAAAATGATGGATAATCAACATATGGTAAAAAGTAAAACAGCTCTTAAAGAAGAGTTAAATACGATCGTTAAAAATAAATATGGCGAAAGCATTGAAGAACGGGAAGTTGGCACATCGGCTGCTGCTTCACCAATTTTTGGGATAGAAGGGAACTTAATTGGCGTGTTATCCGTATCAGGACCAGCACAACGATTTAACCCACAAGAAATTGATAATTTACAATCGATTTTAGTGGATGCCGCTATGGGTGTTTCAGCGAATATGGGGTATCAAGTTTAAATCATTCAATCGAATCCGTTTTAAAAGAAGCGGGTTTAACATTTAATTAGATCGATCTAACAAACGTGGAGGGGATTCATATGACAGTAAAAAGTTTTGGACCATTAACAGGCATTAAAATTTTAGACATATCGACGATGATTGCAGCTCCTTTTGGTGCAACATTGTTAGCGGATTTTGGTGCGGAAGTAATTAAAGTAGAGTTACCGAACAAAGGGGACACACTACGTACGGTAGGACCTTGGAAAGATGGCGAAGCACTTAGATGGCCAGGTCTTGCCAGAAATAAAAAGTCACTAACATTAGATATCCGTACAGACGAGGGGAAAAAGATTTTCAAAAAGTTAATTACTCAGTCTGATATTTTAATAGAAAATTTCCGCCCTGGTACATTGGAAAAGTGGGGCTTAGGTTATGAAGAACTGAAGAAAGAAAACCCTGAGCTTGTCATGGTGCGTGTGTCAGGTTACGGACAAACAGGACCATATCGTGAAAAAGCCGGTTTTGGTACACCTGGAACAGCATTTAGTGGTCACACTGGAATTCAAGGATATCCAGATCGTCCCCCAGTAAGTCCATCCTATTCATTATTAGACTATATTACTGGGGTGTATGTTGCATTTGGAGCGCTTGCAGCATTATACCATCGTGATACAGGGGAAGAAAAAGAAGGGCAAGTCGTGGAGATGGGGCTTTATGAATCTATTTTCCGTATGCTCGAATTTTTAGTTGCGGAGTTTGACCAAAACAACAAAGTGCGTGAACGTAGTCCAGGATTATCTGGTCACTCAAGCCCAGCAGGAACGTATGAAACAAAAGACGGAAAATACGCTGTACTTGTTTGTAGTACAGACTCCACATTCGACCGTCTAGCAGAGGCAATGGAACGAGAAGATATGTTAGAAGATGATCGTTATTACACGAACTCCGAACGCTTGAAACATGATAATGATGTTCAGGAGATTGTGTCTACATGGATTCGTCAGTTTACAATGAAAGAGTTAACAGATAAATTGGATGAATTCGGCGTTCCGGTTAGCCCAATTTACACGATTGAAGATATATTCAATGATCCTCAATATAAGGCAAGAGAAAATATTGTTGAAGTGGAACACCCACGTCTAGGAAAAGTGAAAGTACCTGGTATTGTTCCCAAGTTTTCGAAAACACCAGGAGCGATCCGTCATCGGGCACCTGAATTAGGGGAGCATAATGAAGAAATTTTAGGAGAAGCATTAGGTTTATCGGCGGAAGAAATCTCTGTATTAAAAGAACAAGGCATTATTTAATCAAGAAAAGAATCGAAAGGATGATCAACATGACGAACCAAATTTTACAGTTGCCTGAACGTGCAACTATATGTGAAGTGGCGCCCCGAGATGGGTTTCAGTCACTTCCAGATTGGATTTCTACCGAAGATAAGGTGAAAATTATCCGTCGTTTAGCGACAACAGGCATTCCGTCGTTAGAAATAACGTCTTTCGTCCATCCAAGAGCAATTCCACAATTAAAGGATGCGGAAGATGTTGTCCGTACCGTTATCGAGGAATTGGATGGAGTAGATGTTCGTGCATTAGTTCCGAATTTAAAAGGGGCAGAGCGTGCAGTAGGCGCTGGAGTGAAAAAGGTTAAGACGATGTTGTCAGCAACAGACGCACATAGCTTATCCAACGCCAATGCAACATCAGAAGCTGCTCAAAATAAACTGACACCAATTTTTGATTATGCTGCAAAAGAAAATATCGCCGTGATGGGATCCATTTCCGTCGCCTTTGGTTGTTCTTTTGAAGGTATTGTTCCAGTCGAACGTTTATTGGAAATCGTTGGTCGTTATGATGAAATGGGTGTAAGAGAAATTTCGCTTGCAGATACAACTGGGATGGCTCAGCCGAAACAAGTGTATGAAACATTAGGCGTTTTAAAAGCGGCTTATCCTCAGATGGCATATTCCATGCATTTTCATAATACACGAGGAATGGCGCTAGCTAACACATTGGCAGCATTAAAACAAGATGTCACTTTATTTGATAGCTCGATTGCCGGACTTGGCGGTTGCCCATATGCACCTGGCGCAACAGGCAACGTCGCAACAGAAGACCTCGCACATATGTTAGAGGAAATGGGTGTAAAAACTGGTACAAATATTGAACGTTTAATTGAGGTAGCGGATGAAACACGTAATACTCTCGAAGTTCCTGGTGACAGTTATTTATTAAAGGCAGGACAATCTTCT
>JAPFCO010000450.1 GCA_026169505.1 Pseudogracilibacillus sp. | reverse complement strand
GCTGTGATGACACCATCGGTGAATGTTGCCTCTCCATCATGACTAATCTCTAAGCTACCTTCAACAAACTTTAGCCCTTCTGGTAATGCATCTGTAATAATGAAGTCTTCTACCAAACTATCCGATACGGTGTTGTGTCCCTCGATTGTGTAGACAACTGTGTCGCCGACTTCAAATTTATCCTTGCCTGCTTCTTTGTTTTCTGCTGACTTTACTCCTTCAAAAACTGGTTCTCTTGGATAAATATTTACTATCTCCTCAGGAACGCCTGGATCTGTACTATCACTTTCTACAACTGCGATATTTTTAATATCGTTTCCTGCTTGGCCTTCATCTATAGTTACTAGGAACGTTATGCTGTGCTCATCTGTATCTGTCACATCACCGAAAACTCCTGTGATTTGACCGTCCACAGCGTGCCCTGAGTCATCATCTTCTGCATCTGTCACAGATTCCCCATCTACTTCTAGACTTCCATCTACATACGTGACACCTTCTGGAATGTCATCCGTGATGACTAAGTTTTCTACTAAGCTATCTTCAATCGTGTTTTGTGTTGTAATCGTGTAACGAATCGTGTCGCCAACTTCTGGATGATCTGCATCGGTATTGCCATCAGCTTTTGCTTCTAATTCAGCTGACTTACTCGATTCTAGTTCTGGATCCTTTGGATCTACATCGATTTCTGTTCCTGTATCAGTTGGTGGAGTACCATCCCCTTCAACTGTCGCTACGTTTTCAATCGTTTCATCTACTTGACCTGACTGAATTTCCGCCTCAAAAGTAACCGTACGCCACTCTGTATCTTCAACATCGCCAAACGTTGCCGTGATGACACCATCAGTAAATGTTGCTTCTCCATCATGACTAGCCTCTAAGCTACCTTCGACAAACTCTAAGCCTTCTGGTAACGCATCTGTAATAATAAAGTCTTCTACTAAACTATCGGAAACAGTATTACGTCCTTCGATTGTATAAACAACCGTGTCGCCGACTTCAAATTTATCCTTGCCTGCTTCTTTGTTTACTGCTGACTTTTCAGCTTCAAGGACCGGTTCTCTTGGATAAATATTTACTATCTCCTCAGGACCGCCTGGATCTGTATTGTCACTTTCTACAACTGCGATATTTTGAATATCGTTTCCTGCTTGACCTTCATCTATAGTTACTAGGAACGATATGCTGTGCTCATCTGTATCTGTCACATCACCGAAAACTCCTGTGATTTGACCGTCCACAGCGTGCCCTGAGTCATCATCTTCTGCATCTGTCACAGATTCCCCATCTACTTCTAGACTTTCATCTACATATGTGACACCTTCTGGAATCTCATCAGAGATGACGAGATTTTTTATAACACTATAATCATCTACTGTATTTCGTGTTTTAATTGTATACTGAAGTGTATCCCCAACTTCTGGGTTTTCCTCATCTGTATTACCTTCTAACTTATCAAATAAAGTGACACCTTTATCCGACTCTAATATAGGCGGATTTGGATCAAAATCTGGCATTACCGCTGACCCTAAATCTCCAAAGATATTCTGTGATATATCCGGATTCCTTCCTAAACTTGTTAAAGTACCTTCGGAATTTATTGTGTATAAATAAGGCCTTTTACCATAATCTCCAGTTGATACTAATATATCACTATTTGGTAGAAAGCTTAGCCCTCTTACCCCACTTTCTACATTGTCCAGTCCTGGTACAGATACTGTTCGCAATATCTCAGATGTTTCAGGATTTAATTGTACCAATGTATCTTTTTGGGTAACCCAAATATAGCCATCAGAATCTGCAACCATATCTGCTCCTAAATTACCAAGAGCTTGACCTGTGTTATTAATTAATGGCACTGTGTCTTCTTCACCTGTTGTAACATCAACCGAATGCAACGTGGGAATGTCTAGAACAGTTGAAATGTAGTAATAAATATCACCAATAATTGTAGCATTTACAGTCTGAGTCAGTTCTGTCACATATGTTGCATTCCCAGAACTGTCGATTTTGTATAAATTACTACCACCTGAACCATAACCATTTGCATACAAATATCCATCATCAGAAACCGCTAAAGCATTAAATGCATTTACATCAGCATGCATTCCTGTTATATTAATGTATCCTTTAACGATTGTTGGATCATTTCCATCCAACTGATAAATTCTGTCAAATGTACTGCTATGGGAGGTTCCATATGAATCCGTATTATTAATATCAAAATTACCATTATTTAATGGTTGAATATTATCCGTATTTTTAATAGGCTCATTCTTTTCAGCATTATCGCTATTTTTTATGACTGCTTTCTCAAGCTCATCCCCGTTTATCGGGGCATTTGATGGCTCCGTATTTCCTTCTTCGGACACTTCCGATTCTTCTTCCACAGTCGAATCTTCTGCTTCTTCTTCGGAAGCGTCTGATTCACTGATACTTACATTAACAGGATCAGTTTTTATAACAACGTCATCATTAATAATCACTACCGCAATATTCTCAATTTCTTCCTTAGATGTTGTTTCTTCCCGAATCTGAGTTGTAATTTTTAATGATAACTCTTTTCCTAATAGTTTGTCGATTTGGTCAACATCTAATGTCGACGAAACTTGTTGTCCTTCTATATCTACTTCTAATGCGCTATCATTTACTCCATCAACTAAAAACATCGCCTCTTGAATCAATAGATTTTCGTCTATTTCATCGATAATTTCCATAGATGTATACTCTGATACATTTTCCGGTATCTCTACATTTACATTGTATTCAAAATCTATTCCTAGTTCTATCTCATAACTTCTTTTCCCCTCTATATCTTTTGTCACAATAGGTTCTTCTATATTTTGTTCTTCTAAAGCTTCTGCATGCAAAAATCCTTTTGTTGGAATCATAGTACTTACAACCAATAAAAAGATTATTGATAAAACAAATAACTGCTTCATTCTTAGTGTCTTTCTTCTTATTTTCATTTTTCTCATCCTACTAATTGACAAAACATTTACACCTCCGTATGATTGTTAAATCTTAATTTATTAAAAGATTTAGTAGAGTATTAAAAACTAAATGTTCCCTCCTTCTCGGTTATACATTTTACATATAAAATAAGTAATATTATTTAAAAGGATGTTTAGATTTCATCCTATAACGATAATATTGTATTGATATGTACATAATCTATACAATTGACATTTAACAACATATTTTTTATCAATTTTGAACATTTTATCAAATAATGCTAATGTATTAGCAACAAGTATATTTTTTAGGAGAGGAAGCATAATGAAAATAATCTTAGTTGATGATGAATTAGAAGCACTTATTCATTTAGAGGAAATATTAACTAACTTTAATTATGTTAACATTATTGGAAAATTTACAAATTCCCGTTATGCGCAAAAAGACATATTACTTGAAAAGCCAGATGTTGTTTTTTTGGATATTCAAATGCCTGTTATAAACGGAATAGATTTAGCTAAAACCATTAAAAAACACCATCCAAATATTCACGTTATTTTTACAACAGCGCATGATAGTTACGCTATAGAAGCTTTTGAATTAAACGCTAAAGATTACATTTTAAAGCCATTTAATTTTATTCGTGTTAAAAATGCTCTGGAAAGAATTTCTATTTCAAAAAAGCCGAATAACAATACAAAAAACACTCCTTCATTACCTGTAATCCGTACATTTCAAGCTCTGGCTATTTCAAGTGACTTCAGTGAAGACAAATCATTGAATATAAAATGGCGAACTAAAAATGTTAAAGGAGTATTTATGTTTCTATTACAACATCGTGGGAAGTTTATTTTAAAAGATTCCCTTCTTGAATTGTTTTGGCAAAAATTCGAATTAAAAAAGGGATATGTCCAGCTTTATAATACTATCTACCATATACGGAACACACTTAAATCTGTTGATTCCGATATTCAGATTGTGAGTTTTGAAAACAGTTATAAACTCAAATTAAATAAAACAAAATTAGATATTGATGAATGGGAAAATTGGTTAAGAAGACTGCCATATATAACCCATGAAAACATCGATTTGCACAGGGAAATATTAAATTTATATAAAGGTGATTATTTAGAAAATGAGGAGTATATATGGATCGAAAATGAAAGAGAAAGATTAAAAGCATTATGGATAGAACATACTTTACAAGTAGCGGAATACCTGGCTTCAACAAACCAGGTCAGTGAAGCAATTTCACTTTACTTGCGTTTACAATCCACCCAACCTTACATAGACATTAGCTACTATAAACTTATGATTTTGTACAGTAATATTGGTGATGTGAAATCAGTCGAATCGCAATATGACAAACTTCAGGAAATATTATTAAGCGAGCATGGGTTAGAACCAAGAGACACGATCAAACAATGGTATGAAAACTGGAGAGAGAAGCAAGTTAATTAATATGAATTATATGCATACTGCAATTAAAAAACGCTCAATTTTGCAAATGTAATTTTAACTCACCATAGCGATTTACTTTTTACCACTTTTGCGTTTCTCTCATGTGGAAAAATAGACCATTCATATTCACCACGTACGACTTAGGAGTCTATTGACTTATTATATACAATCCATCATCTGTCCGAAACTCAAAACCTTGTGGTAACTGTCAAGTTAAATTGAACAGTTTTATCATTAAGTATCGAACCCAAGTGTTTTAATCTATAAATTTCTCCTTCTAATTGCATTTTTACTAAGTATGGAACATTACAATACTTTATATTAAAGAAAATATTGTAATGATTTTTATTATTAATGGTTTATCTAAAAATTCAATGTAACTGAAGAATTATACAGGAAAAGAGTGCAGAAAATCAAAAACAACATACTTCTCAATACTTTAAACTCCTTCACTTAAAATGAGGTAACCATTGAAGTATATGAGATTGTAATGTTTTTTCATTTATAATTAAAATGTTTGCAATTAGTCCGAATGACCAACACGATACAGAAATTGTGCGTTAAGGGGTGTTCACAGGCTGTTGTAGAGCTTTTACGCATCGGAGAATTGAAGCTCTAAACAAAACCGACTTTCTTTTGGGAAAGTCGGATTTTTATGTTTGAATCTTTACTTATTTAAACGACATGTTCAAATGTTTCATAATTTCCGCAATCCTTCTTTTATATTTGTCTAACTGCTGCATCTCAACATATAAGATTAAATTTTTCTCCCAGTCCTAACCTTGACATAATTTTCTAAAAGCTATAACATGTAATTTAACTTAATATATGCACTAGGGGTGTTATTTAACTGAGATGAGTATAACCTCAAACCCTTTGAACCTGAACTAGATGATGCTAGCGGAGGAAAGTGTAAAATCTAACAGATACTTATAAAGTGATTATGCTTTATGC
>JAPFCO010000058.1 GCA_026169505.1 Pseudogracilibacillus sp. | reverse complement strand
TATTCCGTTCAAAAAGAAGAACAAGTAAAAGAGGATTAACCTAACAGAAGGAAAATTGTATATGAATTGCAATATTAGATGCTAATTTATAATTGGCAATTTAAAGGGACTTACGCGAGGGTTATGCATAAGTCTCTTTTATTACGTAAATTATATGTACAAAACATTAAAGAGACATCCACCTTGGATCTTGGGAAACGGATGAAGGTAAACGCTCTAATAAAGGTACGTGGAGAACGAAAATTGAAAAGAAACAACTACTTGTGATTGTCGGTACGAGTATATCACTTATGATACAATCGGTGCATAAAAGTATAGGGACTGTAGATTATGTGCAAATACAGGCACGGCAACGTATAATGAAGTTAGTGAGTAAATATGCCATATAAAATGTTATTATAAGTAGAAAAATGTATTTCTACTATGCATAGAAGGAGTTTTTTCATTGTCAAAAAAATCACGGCGTCCAAGGAATCAAACAATGCAATTTACGGTGAAAGAGTCGACAACATTATTGCCATTTTTATTAGAAGTGATGCCAAAACGCGGGCGTAATTCAGTTAAGTCCATTTTAAGACGAGGGCAAGTGTCAGTAGATGACCATATCGAAACGAAATACAATTATGAATTGTATGAAGGACAAACAATATCGATACTAAAAAATAAAGCTGCGGTAAAAGAAGGGGCTTTGATCGGTTTGTCGATTCTGTATGAAGATGCAGATATTATTGTCGTAAATAAAGAAGCTGGTTTATTAACGATTGCTACTAAAAAAGAGAAACATCGTACAGCACATCATCAATTAATGCTGTATGTTCGTAAAGAAGATCCACGTAATCGAGTTTTTATTGTCCATCGCTTAGATAAAGATACTTCAGGTGTGATGATGTTTGCTAAAAATGAACAAGCAAAAAGAAAATTGCAAAGTAACTGGGGAGAGAATGTGAAAGAACGTTCTTATTTAGCTTTAGTAGAAGGGAAGTTCGAGAAACAAGAAGGCTTCTTTACTTCGTGGCTCAACGAAACGAAAACCCACCGAATGTATTCAAGTTTTACAAAAGAAGATGGACAGTTTGCGAAAACACATTATAAATTTATTCAAGCAAACGAGCGTTTTTCTTTAGTAGAAGTTAACTTAGAGACAGGAAGAAAAAATCAAATTCGCGTGCATATGCAAGATCTCGGGCATCCGGTCGTCGGTGATAAAAAATATGGGGCAAAGACGAATGAGTTGCGGAGGCTCGGTCTTCATGCACAAACATTATCATTTATTCATCCTACGACAGGCGAAACCCAAACGTTTGAAAGCCCAGCACCAACATTGTTTTGGTCGAAATCGGCGAATAAAGCATAGGGAAATATATATGAATGAAACAATCAATGTTGGGTGAAAACGAGTTTAAAAAGTTGAATCAGAATGAGGCGTCTATTGAATAGGCGCTTTTTTTATCTATGCTTCATGACAAATTTTCTAAAGCTCCCGCAAACTTCTCTCTCATCTTGATAAACTCCGGTTTCAGCGTCGTTTCCGCTACTTCACTCACTTCAGCGAATGCATCGTTTTCAAATGTTTTTGCAATGACGATAAGCGTTTGTTCGATTTTTTTCATAGGTTCCAACACATCGATTTCAAAAGTCGGGAGTACTTTGAAGATAGCTTCTGTACCTTCGATTAACGATTTGAAAATATATACGCTTTGTTCGAGTTCATCTGCTTTTGTTAAGATTGCTAAATGATCAGTTGTTTCAATTAGCGTATCGAGCATATTTTGTATTTCGATTAGTTGTTTTTCAATTTGGTTTGTCATGGAAACACTCCTACAGTATAAATAGCTTACTATCCTATCATAGCAAGAAAAAAATGTTTTTTGAAGAAGTGTGTTGTTTTTTATGTAAATCACTTCAACATCTTTGATGGTCAGTCGATAGTAATGATAAGAGCGAATGTTTTACATGTTAGGAGGGGTTGTTTGGATATTGCAGCGATGTCGGTTGTGATGAACCAAGCGAAAGTGAAACAGCAAGCGAGTTTGTCTGTCATGAAGTCAGCGATGTCAACGGCAGAATCGAATGGAGCAGCATTAATTGAGATGTTGAATAGTTCTTCCGTGTCACAGGCGCCACATCCGAGTCTTGGTGGACAGATTGACGTAAAAGGGTAATGGGCTTCATGTATAGTAGAAAATAAGTAACAATTAATTTGGGTACTGATCCCGAAAGGTAGATTCTTCTCTCTAACTTTCAGGGGTCGGTATTTTTTTGTCTTGTTTGAAGGGATTTACGAACCTACATACGTTTAACTCCATATGTGCAGGGTATTATATATAGAAATGGCTTAGGTAACAAACTCCATCCTCATGGAAATAATCAAAACGCAGAAGGAGAATTTTACATGATAACGTATGATGCGATTGTCATTGGATTTGGAAAAGGTGGAAAAACGATAGCAGGTGAACTAGCTGCAAGAGACTGGCGAGTAGCTTTGATTGAAAAAAGTCCGGAAATGTATGGTGGAACATGTATAAATATTGCATGTATCCCAACGAAAGTGCTTGTGCATGATGGCATTCATGGAATTCCTTATGATGAGGCAATTGCGCGTAAAGATGAAGTAGTCGAGAAGCTACGGGAAGTAAACTATAACAATTTAGCTGATAACGAGCATGTGACTATATATGATGCAGAGGCGGCGTTTCGTTCGGATAAAGAAATAGTCATTGAAGTTGACGGCAAAGAAGAGGTCTTGACGGCGGAGCATATTTTCATTAATACGGGAGCGAAAAATAATATCCCCCCATTAGAAGGTGATCTGGATTCGGATCTTATTTACACGAGTACCTCACTCATTGAACGTCATGAGTTGCCCGAGCGCTTAATTATTGTAGGTGGTGGCTATATTGGCTTAGAGTATGCGTCGATGTATCAAAATTTTGGTGCTGACGTAATCGTGATTGTTCCTGACGAAGAATTGATGCCAGCTGAGGATCGTGATATTGCTGAAACAGTGAAAAATGAAATGCAAAACAACGGGATAGAATTTGTTTTTGGTGCAAAAGCAGAAAAAGTAACGGATAAAAGTGCAGATGAAATTACAGTGACATTAGCAAGTGGAGCAGAATTAACTGGTAATGCAGTTCTTTTAGCAACGGGTCGTAAACCGAATGTAGAAGGCCTAGGGCTTGATCAAACAGCGATTGAATTAGCTGATGATGGGGGTATTAAGGTCGATGATTCCTTGCAGACAACGGTTGAAAATGTTTGGGCATTAGGTGATGTGAAAGGTGGCATGCAGTTTACGTATACTTCTTTAGATGACTTTCGCGTTGTGAAGAGCGCCTTATTTGATCAAGGAACATATTCTTATGCAGATCGGAATCATGTGCTTTACACAATGTTTATCGATCCGCCATTATCGAGAGTAGGGATGACAGCGAAGGAAGCAGAAGTAGCGGGTCATGATATTTTACAAGGAGAAGTGGATCTAGCTTCCCATCCACGGGCACATGTAAATAATGATTTGCGTGGTTTGTTTAAAGCAGTTGTCGATAAAAAGACACAAAAGATTCTCGGTGTTAGTTTATTTGGAGCACAATCAGAGGAAATCATTAATCTTGTCAAGCTGGCAATGGATCAAGACCTTGATTATACTGTATTACGTGATCAGATGTATAATCATCCAGTAATGAGCGAAGTGTTTAATACGCTTTTTGATGTACAGTAAGAGTGAGAGGGAAGTTTATTAAAAAAGGTTACTAGTCGCTGTGGATGTGGATTTACTGCATTCATAGCTTTTTTGTGCAGGCATTTTTTCAGGCAAATTATCCGGTGGTCGTTTCAAGTAAAGTACTTTACCTTATGAAAAGGAACATGTATGATTATAAGGAACTAGTTAATATAGACCAGTAAATAAATGCGAAGCATCTTATGAAGAATATGGATGACAGCGAAAGGATAATGCTGAAAATGAAAAGAGAAAAGTCGATTACGCGTAGATTAGGCTTCATTATAATGGGAATTCTCGTCATGTGTATGTTAATTATTTTTATATCGATGTACAGAACGAATTATGTTGAAGTAAAGAAAGCTGCCGGAGTGGAAGCTTTTGGTTGTGCAAATATAACAACAGCACTAATTGACCCAAGTGATATTGAGAAAATTAAAGAAGGCGATACACAGCTTGCTAAAACAGTGGGCGAAGATATTAATTGGACGATTCAGCATAAAGGGATTTTTGAAGGACAATATGTGTTGGATTTAGAAGGTGAATTATTAGCTGTTGATGATAATTTGATGGAACAAGGTTTTGATGTTGGTGATCCATTTCATATGAGTGATGATGATTTGGAACGATTGGAAATTACGAAAGCACCAGTATATTCAGAAGTGTATGAGTTTGGTGGCATGAAGCGTCTAACAGGATACGCACCTATTTTTAAAGACCATGATCCTGAACAAGAGATTATCGCAATCTCAGCGATTGATTTTGAAGCAAGTATATTACATACACGAACATGGGATATGATTAAAGGCGGCGTTTTATTTGCAGTTATTCCATTATTGCTTGTTGGCGCGGTAACGATCCTGTTAATTAACCGGACAATTAAACCGTTACATGATGTTAGTCAATTTGCGAGTCGTGTAGCAGAAGGTGATTTAACGGTAAAGCCATTAGATATTAAACATAATGATGAGATTGGGAAGTTATCAGTCGATTTAAATACGATGGCTGAAAACTTAAAGTCCGTTATTGGTGATATGGCGGCGAATGCGTCACAGTTAGCTGGAACAACGCAAGAGGTAACAGCTAGTACGGAAGAAATAGCTGCAACAGCGGAACAAAACTTAGTAACATATCAGTCAGTTCAAACAGGAGCAGAGGAGCAATTAAGTATTGTCCATCGTACGAATGAAGTACTTCAGACAATTTCAGCCGAGGCAATACAGATGAATGAAAAATCGCAACATCTCCAAGAAACATCATTGTATTCATCTGAAAAAGCGGATCAAGGTGACAAGCTCATTGCGAACTCGATGCAACAGATGGAAAAAATGAATGAGGAATCAGCTTATTTAATGGAATCGATGAATGAATTACGAGACAAATCTACTGAGATTGATAATATTATTACGATGATTACGCAAATAGCGGAACAAACAAACTTACTTGCTTTAAATGCATCCATTGAAGCAGCGCATGCAGGTGAACAAGGGAAAGGGTTTGCAGTTGTTGCCCAAGAAATTCGGCGATTAGCGGAACAATCTACGGAAGCGACACATCAAATTAGCGATTTGATTCATGATATTCAAGATGGAACACTCGAAGCGGCGAATCGGACAAATACAAGTATGGAAACAGTGAAAAGTGGTTCAACGATTATAGAAGAAGCAGGTAAATCGTTTGATGAAATTAAAGGTAGTGTGAACGAAGTGATGTACGATATTAATGCTATGAGTACTAATATGGAGAAAATCACTGGAGAAGTTGAAAATATTGTACAATCGATGGGTCATATTGAAGGAATTTCGACAAGGAATGTGGATGGTGCGACAAACGTCATGTCGTTATCAGAAGAACAAACAGCTGGTATTCAAGAGATGACAGCATCAATGGAAATGTTATCAAAAATGGCTGAAGTGTTAAACAAACGAACACAGGAATTTAAAATTCCAACAATCGTATCAAAAGAATAAAAGTGAAAAAGGCTACCCTCACCTAGGTAGCCTTTTTTCATGTGAACGGAGCATAATGATTTAATTCGTTCGTATTAGGATTTGTTGTTGTTTGCTAAACAGAAAATAGGTAGCGACCATGCAAATGAACAAGGCTGGAACCATATACGATACGTTATACAAGAAAGAATATAGCCACGCAGGTTGACCTGATGGCGCAGCGTCGGCGAAGAATATAAACCCAGCTAGAAAGTGCATGATAAAGCGCCCTATACCACCAATCAGAACTCCTCCAATTATATAACGCAAGAGACGTGCGTTTTCCTTGTTTTTAGCTGCTTGTTGTAAAGGAATCGCAAAAACACCAGCAAATCCAAGTACGGTAAAGGCGAGACCATATTCAATTAATCCTTGCCAAAAGTTAAGAATATACGCATTTCCAGTCGCTATTTGCAAAATTCCCCACAGGAATCCAGATAATAATCCACCTTTGATCCCCCAACGAAAAGCTAGAATAAAGACAGGAATCATAGCAAAAGATATCGATCCACCAGCTGGCCATATTTGAAATTTCAGAAATGGTATAATATCTAAAATCAGCGCCAAAGCTGTTAAAATTGCAATTTCAATATAAAATAATAATCCATTCGATTTCATTCAAAACACTCCCCTACAAATAATGTACAATAGCGGGGAGGCCTTCTGATGGTGCTCCGTTCACATTGCTCTGTATCCATCGTGAAAGCTACATCCCTACGCTAGTATTAACTAACAGGTTCAAAGGGTAAGAACGATCGTCCACTCTCAGCCAACTGGCTCCCCTTGTAAGCATTCGTATTCGCTTTTTTGCATCTAAGACTAGTGTAATAGAAAGCGTTCCAAAAAACAACTTCATCCCTACGGATATCACACCAACACGGAATCCATCGCACGACATCCATCGAATATTGCATTTTCCCTTAAAAAATTCGCTCTCTGCCTCATGGATAATTAATTATTATTAGACTTGTTCTAGCATACGTTCTAACGCTAATGTTGCATTACTAGTGATCGTTTCGTCCACTTTGATTTCATTGATATATTCTTTTGATGCAATCGATTCAAGCGACCATAATAAATATGGCAATGTAATTCGGTTCATCGTCATGCAAGGGCAAAGATGTGGATTTAAAGAAATGATCTCTTTGTCAGGATGTTGTTGTGCTAAGCGTTGTACTAAGTTCATTTCTGTACCAACTGCCCACTTACTGCCAGGATCCGATTGCTCGATCATCTGAATAATATAACTCGTCGATCCTGCATCATCCGATTTTGCAACGGTTTCATAAGGGCATTCGGGATGGACAATAACGTGCATATCTGGTTTATCTAAACGGACTTGCTCAATATTAGCGACGGTAAAATTTTGATGAACCGAACAATGCCCTTTCCATAAAATAATTTGTGCGTCTTGAATAACACCATCGTACTCAAACTCGTTAGCAATCGGATCCCATACCGCCATTTTATCTAACGGGATACCGAGGTCATAACAAGTATTCCTGCCTAAATGTTGGTCAGGTAAAAATAAAACGCGGCCTTTTTCTTTCAATGCCCATTCAATGATTTTATGTGCGTTAGAAGAGGTGACGGTTGCTCCACCATTTTCTCCAACGAACGATTTAATTGCTGCGGTCGAGTTGACATATGTTAATGGAATAATAGTATCGCCAAGCTCTTCTTGCATGATATTCCACGCTCTTTCTGTTTGTTCAATATTA
>JAPFCO010000056.1 GCA_026169505.1 Pseudogracilibacillus sp. | reverse complement strand
CTAAGCTTTTGATGTCTAACTCATTAACTTTATTTTTGTTTTTTGCTATAAAAGATAAAACTTCATCTGTATGCTCACCTAACATTGGTGCCTGTAGAGCGATTTGATTTGTCCATGAATTACCAAAAAAATTAGCTTCTATAAAAATAGGGATACCATTTTGGTCAATTGTAATATCCCAGGCTACATAATTATGATGCAATATTTTACTGTGTAGGTCTCTGACAAATGCTTTCGCTTCTTTATAATTCGGAACAGACTTTAGGTCATTTATTTTAATGTTTGTAGTAGGATGTTCATATATTATCTTTGACTTCTGCACAGCAAAGTCCATAAAGTTACCATCATCTTTTACCCCAACGACAATTCCTCCAGCACCAGCGTTGTCCTTTATATCACCACTGTGACCAAATCTTGCAAACGTATAAATGTTTTCAATCTTATTATCCCATCTCATTGTTATCATTCTTAAGGTATTGACAGATGCAGGATGTAGGTGTGCCATATTCTCATGTTGCTTAATGATTCTTTGAATGACAAAATTATTTTTATATTCTGCATCTAAATAATCAGAGTCAATCGCTATATTATCAATATATAACTTTCCATTGCGAACAACCAATAGTCTTATTCCAATGCCGTTGTTCGTATCGGTTGGTTTTATGATATATTTCTCACTATCGCTTATTAAAGTACTAACCATTTCTGAATAAGAAATAGGTTCGTTTTCATGATTATAATACTGGGCGCGGACTCTTTTAATGACGTTATATACTTGATTAGGGGTATCGAACATTAAATCATATAAAGCTTTATCCCGATAAATATCAGTTAAAGGATAATCATTAAATACACTCAAAAATTCTTTTCTAAAAATACTTTGTGGGAGAATTTTAACATCTTTAATTCCTGTATGATTAGTATAGGCAATATGTGTAATTGGATCAATCTTTTGTTTATAATGTTTTTTGTAATAGTTTTGAATATCCTTGATATATTCTTCGTCAATATCTTCTAGCAACCCTCTTTTATAATGTTGACGAAAATAGTGGCTATTTATATCAATACCTAAATCTTTGTAATAATTTAATTTGTCCTTCGGGATATTTATTTTATTCATCATTTATCTCCTTAATCAATTTCATAATACGGATATATCACTGTGCCTGTTGTTGTAATGATTAAATGGATTCTCCTATTTAAAGTCTCATGTAAATGCTCCCATATTGTTTAAACATTAATTAGAACCATAAATATAAGAAAAAACTAATATGTATTACAGTTAGACGGTATTTCTATTTAAATGATATTTAATATGAACGCAGCTTTATGATTCAGTATTTTACTCATAACTGAATCAATTTCATAATTATAAAAGACAGTCGCAACGCTACAATATGTAGTTAAGAACATCACTATGAAACTACATGTTGTAGTGTTGGGGCGATAAAACCATACTGTAAAATTGATTAAACTGAATGTACAAATGTGAGTACCTCATATATTTTTAATATAAATTACAATTCATTAATAAATATATTTACATGCATAAAAACTATATCAACTTTTATGTATATATGCACGTAAGACGGTTGTTAAGCAAAATAAAAAATTCTACTTTAATTCATAGTTTGTTCAGATAAGAGTTGACTTACCAAATATAAGAGATATAATAGTGTCTTGCATAGCAAGACACTATTATAGGGCAAGAAGGGACATCGGATGATGAATAACAACTCAGGAAATGATTTAACACCAGCGGATAATTTATCTGCTGACGAAGAATTAATTTTCAATGAAATGGGAATTAAAACCAAAACGAAAGTCTTTAAACGCTATTATAATGCGGGTCTTTTAGATAATAAAGATACTCCATACATGAATGAGGTAAAAAATTATTGGTTAGAAAACTATAATAAAGAAATTGATCCAGTCTTACATTTAGCCAGTTTGAACCTGACTGGTAAAAAGGATAAAAGAATTGTCCCAGGTCATGTAATGTGGAATGAAATAATACCATTTTTAAATGATGCGAATATGGCAACAGGGTATAGAGATAAAAATATATATGATCATTTATTTAAAACTTCAAGAGCACCAAAAATCGTATTAAAGAGAATACGAGGAAGATATTTTGATACTAATAACAATGCAATTGATAAAGTTCAAGCAACCAAGATTTTATTAAGTGATAATGACAGTCTTATAATTAAACCTAGTGATACGAACAACGGACATGGAATAGAAAAGATAGATTGTAAAGATGGGGAGCTCTACCTCAATAATAAGACTATCACCATTACTGACCTAGAGAAGATGTATGAATACAATTATATTGTTCAGGAGGTTATTCAACAGCATCCTATCATGGCTGCGCCCCATCCTGCATCCGTAAATACGCTAAGAATGGTAACCTTAAGGTGGAATAATGAAATAAAATACTTATCTACCTTTGCTCGGTTTGGTGCAAATAATGCTGTTAAAGATAATGCTGGTGCTGGTGGAATATGCATTGGAGTTACTGAAGCTGGTGAATTCATGGATATAGCCCTAGACGAACATTGTGCTACCTATAATAATCACCCAACAACAGATTACGATTTTTCTCAACTAGAACAAATACCTAATTTCGAAGAGTTTATAAAGTTCGTTACTGATTTACACAAGGATATTTTACATCTGGACTTTATTTCTTGGGATATTGCTGTAGGATTAGACGGTCTACCAGTATTTATCGAAGCAAATTTTGCTGGTGCAACATGGCTTTATCAACTAGCATCTCAGGCTCCTTTATTTTCGGACAATACACAAGAAATGATTCAATATATAGGGGAAAACCTTAAAGGTAGTGGTGCGAGAGATATAGGTTCTACTGCATCTAAATTTCGTAGGAGAAAAAAACAATCAAAAAAGAAAGTCACTAGGAACAGAGAAAAGAAGCTCAAAGTAAAAAATAAAAAACTTGATATGATAGCGAAAGAATTAGAGAATGAAAACAGTAAATTAAATGCAGTTATCGAAGCACAACAAAGAGAGATTCAATCAACTAAGAATGAAGTGAGTCGGTTAAAACAAAGTCGTTCATGGAGATATACTTCATTTCTTAGAAGAAAAAAGTAAGGACTAGTTGGAACATCAAAAAGTGGCCATTTATTCTTCTAAAGTGGTTTGTATTAGGGTATATTCGTATGATTTATAAGTTTATTCTTAATTGAATGTAACGGTCTAAATAACGGCTTGTATATAATGATATATGTAAGAAAGTCGTCTAGCAAAGCAATATGATTTAATATTGACTATGAAAGTTTTAAGTTTCATATATATGTGTGGTATATTATAGATAATGAAAAATGAAGGAAGTGTAATCATTTGAGAAATTTATTAAAGAATATATATGACAATGTTGTAAATAAAAAAGATGTTGAATTATCAGTAGATCATTCAGTATTAGAAACGATTGTTAATAATGAAAATAATCCAGTATTTGTATTTTTGTCCGTATCTGACGCTGATTCACGTGCATTAGTTATTAAAGGTGAAGGAAATGATTTAATAGAAGCGATTGATTCAGCACTGAAAAGTTACCATAAAGGAAAACCTGCAGAACTTATACCATATGGTATAAAGTTGGATATTATAAATAAACTAGAAAAGTCAAAATCAAAGTTTGATATAGGAACAGATACTCTAACATACAAACGAGGTTTAGAAGGGATTGCACTAGATGATAATTTAAACACAGCTTTCCTACCTCAAGAAATCACGTCTTATCAGCTAATATCAAAATCCAGAAAAAAACTAAGACCATTAAATATTATTAAAGCGTTAAGTCGTCGATTAAATTATGATTTACTCAGCTTTACTAAGCAATTAGACAGCCAAGCAGGTTTTGAACTGTACAAATTTACTGCAAAGTCATTTTATTACGACGAGGACACTTTTTGTGAACTGTATAGAGGCCATCAAATATTCGAAGATATTACAAAAGAAGATGTATGGGATTCTATAGCATTAACAAAAAACAATTATTTTAAAAATGTCGTGAAGAAAAAGGGCAAATTCATTTATACATATCGTCCACACAACAACAGGATTGATAAGAAATACAATATTTTACGACATGCAGGAACAACGTATTCAATGTTAGAAACACATGAACTTATGCCGGATGATAAAATTTTAACATTAGCAGACCGTGCACTAGATTATTTAGTAAATAAACAAAAACTTGTATATTTACATGATGAGAAATATAAAGTTATTGTTGAAAGAGATCATTATAAGCTAGGTGGTAATGCTCTAGCAATTGTAGCGATGGCTAAGTATACCCAAATAACAGGGGATGATAAATACGTCTCTAATATGCAAAGTATGGCATCTTGGATGAAAGCAACCCAAGATGAAACAGGTAGATTTACTGCGCATAAACAGAATTACTCTACTGGAGAAATCGCAGATTTTGTGTCTCATTTCTATCCTGGCGAAACTATTCTTGCATTAGTTAGACTATATCAAGTTGATCGAAATGAAGCATGGTTAGATGTTGCAGAAAGAGCAGCTAAATACCTTATTCAAGAACGGGACAAGACTGCAACGCTCGAGACAATTGCCCATGACCACTGGTTGCTTTATGCACTAAACGACTTGTATCGTGAACGAAATAATGAGATTTATTTAAAACACTCTCTGTTTATTGCTGAGGCCATCATGAGAACGCAGATTGTAAAAGGGGAGGCAAGACCCGAACTAGTAGGGGGATACACACCTAAGTCTGGAAACGATCCTAAGTCAACGCCAGTAGCATGCCGTAGTGAAGGATTATCAGCTACTTATAAACTTGCGCGGGATTATGGATATAAAGAGGAAGCTGAAAAAATGAAACAAGCAATCCATCATGGTATCCAATTCCAATTACAAATGCAATTGCGTCCTGAGTCTGCGATGTATTATTCAAATAAGTCTCTTTGTTTAGGCGCCGTGCAAAGCGGTCTAAAAGGGTATGATTTGCGTAATGACTATACACAACATAATATTTCTAGTTTCATAGCTTACTATAATATTTTAAACGATAAATAATATAAATAACAGTTCTCTAATCGATATTAGATGGAGTACTGTTATTTTTTATATTTGAATTAACTTCATAATTAAAGATATTATACGGAAGTATAAACAATTATAGTATCATTAGCTTAAAAACTGTTAGTATAAAGTACTAATCTAGTTTACTTGAATGAAAGAAAGAGGTTCGTGAAAAGTAGTAGGACGACAAAGGAATTAAACCCCTAAAATAGAAGGTAATGGAATTTATTCCAATCAAGGAAGAAAAAGTAGATGAGGCTTTGACTGAAAGATTAGAGTCAGACCCAGATGAGGGTAAAGAAGTAACGAAGAACAATCTGGTTTTTTGGAAAAAGTATGAAGTAATTCAACAGTCAGTTTAAAATTGAATAACAATTGAATAACATTGATAGCAAAAATCTCTTTCTTATTCTATTATATAAGAGAGGGAGAGTGTGAAACATGGATATGGCTGACTTGGATCAGATAAAGATTAGGAAACAAGATAAATTGATAGTAAATGAGGCTTATAAACGCGGTGTGAGATTCGAAAATATCTCTGATAAAAGATTTAGAATGT
>JAPFCO010000330.1 GCA_026169505.1 Pseudogracilibacillus sp. | reverse complement strand
ACATTCAAAGACTTCGATGAAGCAATAGAAATCGCTAATGATACATTGTATGGTCTGGGCGCAGGTGTGTGGTCTCGTAAAGGAGACGTAGCATACCGAGCAGGTCGTGGTGTTCAATCTGGTCGTGTGTGGACAAACACATATCACCAGTATCCAGCGCACGCAGCATTCGGCGGATACAAGCTGTCTGGCTTCGGTCGTGAAAACCACTTAATGATGCTAAGTCAGTATCAACATACGAAAAGTATTGTAGTAGGGTATAATGAAGGAACAATGGGCTTCTATTAATATGAAGCAACTGAAATTGATTACCCCTATTATGAGGGCTTTTCAGTAATAAAATGAAAACTGTGTCAATAATAAAAACGCTGCATCCTTTGATAAGAAAAAGGATGCAGCGTTTTTCTATTTGTGAAGCATGTAGGGCTTGAATCAGCGACTTCCTACGATGCTACTATCCTGTATAGTAGCATCGTAGTGATAAAATTATATAATAAAGTGGATTAAATATGTGCCCGAATATTAAGTAACGTTACGATCGATTAATATTTAAGATTCTTTGGGAATGAGGAAACGACTATGTTAATATATTTATATAATGGGAATATTCGGTAATAGATTCATGTTGTAGCTTAAAAACAAGGAGGGACATTTATGAATCTTGGAAATGAATACTTGAAGATTGTACAGGAAAGATTTGAAAGCGTTAAAAATCTTGGAGATAAAACAATAAGTCAATTATCAGAGGAAGATATACACTGGAAATTAAACGAGGCTTCAAATAGCATCGCAATTATTGCGAAACATTTAAGTGGAAATATGATATCTAGATGGTCTAACTTTTTAACATCTGATGGAGAAAAAACTTACAGAAATCGCGATCGGGAATTTGAAGATGACATCCCCACGAAGCAAGAAATGATCACTATTTGGGAAAAAGGATGGAAAACGCTTCTTGATACATTGAATGGATTAGAAAGCGAAGATTTGTTGAAAAACATAACCATTCGTGGTGAGAAACACACTGTGCTAGAAGCTCTCGAAAGACAAATGGCTCATTACGCTTATCACGTTGGTCAGATTGTTTATATTGGCAAACAGTTAAAAGGTGAGAACTGGGAAACCCTTAGCATCCCTAAAGGCAAATCAGAAGAGTACTTACAGCAGAAGTTAAAAAAACATCGGTCTTAAACCCTTAGCCTTTGTTCTAGAATAGGGTCACTTAACGGTACATTATAAACAGACGTAGGTGAGTGTTATGATACAAAGATTCTTTTTCACATTTATTATTACATTTGTAATTGTATTGATATTAAGTTACATAGGGCAAAGACTGATTGTAAATAAAGAAAAACTTGATAGTAAAGCTATCACATTAGTGATTGTTCAAAGTTTGGTTATAGCTTTATTGCTCACTTTTATTTTCTAAAGCAATCGGGCGCTTTAATAGAATAACGAAACGCCCTAAATTCTCATTATCGGGCCAGATTGTGGCAAAAATAAAAAAGAATTTTGGGGCTAGATTGTTTAATAATCTAATTGAAAAATGTTTTAATATCTATTATTGTGGTACCTCATTTATAAGAAGATATATTATAATTAGGAGGTATTGTTTGAGGAAATTATTGGTGTCGATACTGTCATTAGCTTTGATTATTGGTTTAATGCCAGTCAAGTCATCAGCAGCTACAGAGTTTGAACAAGAAAAGAATTGGCGGAGCAACTTGAGTTTTTCTTTGAGGAAGTAGCAACGATAGATGAAAACGGTAATATTATAGGACTAGATATTGATAAGGCTGAGGAAAGATTTGGGAACTCTCCAGATCTGGAATTATTAAAAGAGGAAATAGAGGAACAGGAGGATACTATGTATCCAATGATTAATCCTGATGGGCCAAATGGAGAAGCAATCCCTATGAGAAATTGTTTAAATACAAAAATTAAGAACGAATGGAAAAGTTATATAACAGGAGCAGTTGCAACTAACATTTTAGATGCTATTATGAGCAAAAATTATAAAAAAGGTGCCAAATTATTAATAAAGCACGGTGTTAGAGGAAGTATACCTGGTATTGTAGTTACACTAGGGCAACACTGGTATGCTTGTTACAAAGAAGTTGGATAAATTCAACTGTAAACATTTTTATAAGGGGCCTAGTCACTGTTTCGGAATTTTTTCGGTTTTACTGTATATACCCCCTTTTCAAAAAATAATTAAATTCAGGGAGGATTTATGATCGCCAAGAGTATTATTTACGGATTATTATTATTTGTTATAATAATTGCTTTGGAATGGATCCTCAAATCAGAGGTTCACTGGCAAAACATCTTATTCGGTACAATTTTAGCCACTATTGTCTTTTTTGTGTTTCAACTGCAAGATAAAAAAAGTGAATGAAAAAGTAATTATCATGCATCAATCGGGCGCTTTAAAGGAATAACGAAGCGCCCCAATTTATTATTATCGGGCTATTTAATTGATTTAATGTCAAACGGAGGTGAGGATATTGTATTTTCCAACCAAGAAAGACATTTGGTTTTGTTTAATGATTTGGGGTTTAATCTTTTTTATAATTTTAATTTATATATTTGGTGGAGAACCTGTTGGCCGGCAACTGATAACCTATAGAAGTATACCAGGATATATCATAGCGACAGTGATTCTAACTTTGCTATTATGGGTTTGGTTTGGTTTGGAACAGGTTATAAGGTTGAGGGAGAGTTTTTAAAAGTAAGATATGGTCCGTTTAAAAGTAAAATAAAGATTAAAGAGATCAAAAATATCCGCAGAACAAAAAGTCCATTTACAGCGCCCGCTCTGTCCGTTGACAGGTTGGAGATTCTGTATGGTAGATATGATGTGATAAATATATCCCCAAAAAGTGAAAGTGAACTTATACACTCATTGTTAGCTATAAATCCTAACATACAATTAGATGATCTTTCGTTGTAATTCAATAAAAATAGGTACTATCATTTTCGCAATTGAACGTACTTCTGGAATGAAATTGGCGATATTGCTTAATTATTGGAGTGATAATATGTCTGCTAAAGTAAAAGAATATTTACAGGCGAGTATAACTGTTTTGATTCTTATACTGTTAATATTCATCTTTAATTTACCAAAAAGCATCTTTATTAATCTCGCAATCATTATTCCTTTTCTTATACTTTTAAACGAAATATTTCCTCATAAGAATAAAGGTGGAAGGAAACAAGAGTACGTCATAGCTGTTTTATTCTTTTTAGTTTTTGCTACTCTTATTTTTATCTTTGACCTACCTCAGAAACTATATCTCTTTATTGGGATTTTAGCTGTTTCTTTTATTATACTTTATGAATTATTTAATTTGATAAATGATAAAGAGAATAAAGCATAAATATTTACTGCAATCGGAGCGCTTTAGTATTTGGCTTAGTAAAGTTATAGAAAATAATCGGAGACTAGGAAGTGGAAAAACGATTGCTGGATGATGAAAGGGATGTAGAATAATATGGTGATATTCATATGAAATTTAAATTTTTATTTGTTACGGTTTTTTTAAGTGTGTTATTGGCATTACTTTTAGGGGTGTATGCTCAAGATATTGCTGGCCTATTTGGAAACGATTTGTATATGGTGATTTTAACGGCTACAACAATAATTAGTATTGGTTTGTTTGTTGTAGCGGCTATTGTAGAGTTTATGATATTGATTTCAGGAAAAATAAAATCACGGATGTCTAGTACGATTTTAACAGCTGTATTGATAATGACTGTTATAATTGGTCTTTTTGTTTCTTGGTGGTCTGTTTTTGTTATGGCAATGTCATGGGGATAATATAGACCTTACAATTGGAAAGGTATTAAAAGGCTTGAAAGATACTGAATAATAGTCTTATAAGAGTTGTGACAGTTTGAAATAAACATATGTATTTTTTATAGTTCTATTTACGATCTTTTAATTTAAGCAAACAGGCGAGATTGTAACCCTAGAATGCACCATTATTGAGCTAGCTTACAAAACTAGGAGGAACTAGGGCTGTAAATGCATACGCCTACATGTGAAAAATCACAATAATAGGTGTAGTTGGAGGCAAACCCTCAAAAAAGCTACAATATTGAATCCTGAAATGATGTATCCGTATTGCAGAGAAAACAATATCAAACACAAAATTCCAAACGAAAGAATGGTTTTTTAAACCTATCAATGATAATTTTATTTCCTTTATGATTTATTGTTGTTTTATTAGTTTATCCGTTCTTTTTTAGACTGATAAAAAACAAATAGGATCACAATTTGAATACAATCAAACTATCATAGAAAATTTTGCAGATCTCAAAAACAAAGATGAAAAAGAGAAGACGCAATTAGAGCTTGGAATGAAATTAAGGTTCTGGCCGGTAACAATAAATATAAAGGATAAACATTTTACATTTCCCCTGTTGCACTAGCTGATAGGATAGGACTATTCAACAAACGGGTTCGGCTCCTTCATAAGGAGTAATACATTTATTTCATATAAGGACCATTCTTCGGGGAAATATGATGATTTTAAAAGTGTAAAATAACTATAAAATGGATATTTAACGAAATAATGTATGTTAAAATTTAGGTAAAATAAAAGTGATGAGGCATCAAATTATGCCTATAGAAGTTATTACAATCATAGCTATATTAACTATCGTTAGATGGATTGTTGTGTCCTAGGAGGCTGTTAAATAATGATACCTTTACTATCAGCAGGAACCTTAGCAACATTAATTATGACCAGATCACATTTCTCTAAATCCTCCGTTAACTGATCAGGTTGTGGAATAAAGTATTATGTTATTTTATAAACAAGGAGAAAGAAATATGAAGAAGGTATGCCTAATATTATTTGTTTTAACGGTAGCTTTTCTAAGTGCTTGTGGTAATAATACGTGGGTATTGGAGAAAGATAGATTAAATGAAGTGGGAAGTATAGAGGACTATGTAGAGCAATTACAAAATAACCATACAGGTTTTCGAGGGTACAGAGTCTTTACTATATCGGAAGGGAAGAAAATGGTGGTTGT
>JAPFCO010000222.1 GCA_026169505.1 Pseudogracilibacillus sp. | reverse complement strand
TGTTTTTATGGAAGCATGAAGGAACATATACGTCGATAACATATCAGGATTTTTGGAATAGAATGAAATACTTTGCCAATGGTTTATTACATCTCGGTGTAAAAGCAGACGATAAAGTTGCTATTATTTCTAATAGTAATCCAATGTGGGGAATATCAGACTTTGCCCTAGCAAGTATTCAAGCAATAAGCGTACCGATCTATCCAACAATACCATCCGATCAAGTGTCCTATATTGCTCATAATATAGGGATCACGTATGCTATTGTTGAAAATATGGAACAATATAATAAATTACAAGAAGCAGGAGTAACATTGGATCAAATCATCATGATGTATCCAGAAGATAAAGAATCGGAAGCGTATCATACATTTGAAGAAATAGAAGAAATAGGAAGAGTAAACGAAAATCCTGATTGGGAAAAAACGTGGATAGACCTTGATCGTGATCAGTTATTAACCATTATGAATACATCAGGTACGACAGGTAAACCAAAAGGGGTCATGTTAACGCACGGAAATATATTAGCAAATATTGAAGGTGCACAGTTCTGGGTGATTGAATTACTTCCAAGCGATGTAGCGTTATCATATTTACCTTTGTCTCATATCTTTGAGCGATTAGCAGGACATTATTTCCCGTTATCAGTCGGTGTTACGGTTGGATATGCGGAGAATATAAGTACGATTTCTGACAATTTACAGGAAATAAGGCCAACCATTTTAACAAGTGTCCCACGCCTATTTGAAAAAGTTTTTACACAAGTAATGAATGAAGTTAATAATGGACCAGCTTATAAAAAACGCATATTTGAATGGGCAATCGCTGTAGGTGAAGAAAAGTACGACTATTATTTAAGTAGTTCGATGGGGGATTATTTATCACAAAGTTTTTTACCGAAAAGTTTATATCGTAAATGGAAAATAGCTGATAAATTAGTGTATCAAATGATTAAAGATAAATTGGGTGGTAGACTGCGCGGACTCGTATCAGGAGGTGGAACATTAAATCCAGAAATTGCGAAATTCTTTTGGGCGTTAGATGTTCCATTAATGGAAGGCTATGGATTAACAGAAACATCACCAATCATTTCAACGAATCCAATGATACGTGCAAAAGTAGGAACAGTAGGCAAGGTTTTACCCAATTTACAAGTGAAGATTGCGGATGATGGTGAAATTTTAGTGAAAGGGCCTAGTATTACACAAGGTTATTATAATGATCCAGAAGAGACAGCTGACAGTTTTGAGGGAGATTGGTTTAAAACAGGAGATGTTGGTTCATTTGATGAGGACGGTTATTTGAAAATTCTAGATCGTAAGAAACGGATTCTTGTTCTATCAACTGGAATGAACGTAGCACCAGCACCAATTGAGTCGTCAATCAATGAAAGTGTATATATTAGCCAGTCATTAATCATCGGGGACAATCGAAAATATGTTATTTGTCTAGTAAACCCAGAATATGATATATTAATTCCTTGGGCACAGAAAGAAGGGATTAACACGGACTCTAAAGAAGAATTGTGTAAAGATCCTGTCATTCAAAAGTTATTAAATAAAGAAGTATCGAAATTGACAAAAAACTTTACAAATTATAACCAACCGAAAAAGATAATTATTATAAGTGATGTATGGTCAGTTGACTCAGGGGAATTGACCCCAAAATTGTCATTAAAAACAAATATTATTGAGGAACGATATAAAGAATTAATTGAAACAGCTTTTCATGAAGAAGTAGAAAAGAAACAAGCGATCTCATAAATAGATCATAAAAAAGAGGCGATTAGCCTCTTTTTACTGTTCATTTTAAATAACGCCCTTTCTAATTGCCCTTGCAACAGCTTCTGTTCGATTCCGAGCTTCCATTTTTTGCATGACGGACGTGATATAGTCACGCACAGTGTATTCGCTTAAATGCAAAATGTCTGCAGCCCCTGTTGTCGACTCTCCCTCCGCCATTAGTTGTAATACCTCGATTTCCCGTGGTGAGAAATGTACGGTTTGATTCATTTCATAAATACTAGTGTGGAATTTACCTAGTACTTCACCGGCACTTTGACCAAATTTTATTAAAGCTGTATAAATATCTTGAGATATGTTGAATTCTTGATTTGCTCCTTGATCAATAATGGCCGCTCCTAATAATTCATTACTAGAAGTAGTAAATATAGGTGTAACAACAAGTGATTTTAGTTGAAAAGTATCTACATATTCTTTTGGAAACTCGGCACTTGCGTCAGCTATATATAGTGGCTGTAAATATTTAAGTGCTTTTCCAAACATATTTAAAAGTGCTATTCCATTGTTTATCAACGGCAAATTATTAATATCTTGTGTAATTGCCTGAATGGCATCATTATCTAAACGATGTGCAGATAATCCAAAACCTAATTCATCATTTTTTGAATAGGAGAAAATAGCACATCGTTCGAAAGGTAGATAATTAACAAAACCTTCTGTAATCGTTTCTAAAGAATGATTAAATGTTCTAGCACGCATAATCGATTCATTGAACATAATCACCGCATCTTTCCACTGATGTTCCTGTAAAGAATGCGTTAATGTAAGTTTTCCACTTTGTAAAAGTTGTAAACTATGATTCAGAAATGGGGTAATATGAACGACCCCATCAATCTCTGTACAAAATAAAAGTTGCTTGTCTTCAAATGGTACGGTTAATAAATTTTTCTTATGACTATGAGGTATATGGTTTAATAAGGCTTCAGTTAATCCATACATCGTTGTTGCCTCAATGTTGTGTTGTGTGTGAAGCAAGCATTTATTTTTATCAAACCATTTATCTACCTTATAGGACTCGTTCTCTTTGATAATAACTGCAACCCATTCGACTGGTAATTGTTGTGAATGCACAAGTTGTTCTAAAAACTGATCATATGCAAATGGAGTTTCCATCTTTTCAGAAAGAACGGATTCACCAATTTGGTTAAAAACATATTGTATTGCTTGATAGTCTTTATAATTTTCCTGAGGCAACTCTTTCATAGCGTGATGAACAGCACTTTCTAATAAAGTAAGAATAAATTGATCGATAGGCATATTGCCCATTAACTGATTCCAACCTTCTTTCATTTGTTGGAGAAGAACCCCTTTCTCTAAGGGATATGTAAAAATTAAATCAGAAAATAAATCAATTGAATATGTGATCGTTTTTGCGGTTCGCTTTCCCGTTTTTTCAAAATTATTTTGCATTTGTGTCCATTCATGTAAGATACTCTCTTCATTTTCTCTCATAATATCTAGACCATAATGAAAAAGTGAATCAAGATGGCGATCTAACGTTAGTGACATATTCGGTTTACTCCCCTTCATTGCTAATAATCTGGTAACTGAATCAATTCATAATGACAAAAAACAGCTGTGTACACTGCAGCCTATAGTTGAAAAAAGCTACAATGAAACTATATATTGCAGTGACTTGGCGATAAATACGTATGATGAAATTGATTAAACTACTCAACAATATGCAATAGGACTTACTTTCCATTTGTTTAATAAAATAATGTAGCTTGTCTTTTTATATGTAACTTCCCACTCATAGTAAGATCTAGCGGATAAAGAGAATGAACAATCATTCATTTTAGTGTAAAAAAAATCTACTTATGAATGATTCATATTTTTATAGGTGTTTTTCTCATTTGTAAAAGTCAGAATACGAAGATTATAGGAATAGGTATGTCCTATGATTCCGTTTATGCTATACATATACGAATCGCATCCAATTGAGATTGAGGTGTCTTCTAGTTGTGGTAAGTGGTATATTGTTCTATTTTAACAGAATGTGAAAGGGCTTACAAGGGTTACTAGTTATTTTCTAAGGAGGGAATGTTAAATAAATAAAAGTAATTAGGAATTTATCCTATCTAATTAAGTAGTGCAATCTGACGAAGGAATAAAGGTAATATATTTAAGGGGGAGTTAACGATTAATCAAGTATTAAAAAAAGTTGCTGTTTGGATGTCGATATTTACATTAATGTTTTTTTATCAAGGGACCATGAAAAAGGTAGATGCAGCTGAAGCAACGAATTCATTCGATTATGTATGTGTAGCAGATGTACTTGGAACGCCACTGGATATTAATATGAAAGTAACACCAACAATATCCATTCCAGATTCAGTTGCACCTAATACTGAACTAAATATAGAAGATCTTGTAACAGATATAGAAATTGACCTGACAGGAAATTTGGATGCTGTTAGAGCATTAATCAATCCGTTTAATGGCCATGTTAACCATTTTAACATCGAAGTCAATGGTGACTCACAAAATATGGTTGGAGATAGCGGAGTACCTATTCCGGAAACACCACATGAGTCTGGAGACGAGTATATTCCATTTACGGTATCTGGGAATGACGCAACGTTTACAGTTGGTGATGAGGATGTAGAAATAGTTGCAGGGGAAATTGAAGCTGTGATCTCTTCATCGTTAACTGATCTAATAGCTGTGTGTACTCCACCAGCTGACAGTGTAATCACAACTGTAACTGTTGACGAGGAAGAAGAACCAGGTGAACCAGAAGATGAAATATCGCCAGTTATCACCTTAAATGGTGACAATCCTATGGAGTTAGAAGTAGGCGACACATATGATGAACCAGGTGCCACAGCAGCAGATGATGTTGATGGCGACTTGTCAGATGCAATTGAAATATCTGGTGACGTAAATACAGAAGAAGCAGGAGCATATGAAGTCATTTATACCGTTTCTGATGCAGCGGGAAATGAAGCAACAGAAACAAGAATCGTTCATGTTGTTGATCCTGATGAAGGCGAAGAACCAGGTGAACCAGAAGATGATGTAGCGCCAGTTATCACCTTAAATGGTGATAATCCAATGGAGTTAGAAATTGGAGACACATATGATGAGCCAGGTGCCACAGCAGCAGATGATGTTGACGGCGACTTGTCAGATGCAATTGAAATTACTGGTGACGTAAATACAGAGGAAGCGGGAGCATATGAAGTAGTTTATACCGTTTCTGATGCAGCAGGTAATGAAGCAACAGAAACAAGGGTTGTCAATGTCGTTGATCCTAATGAAGGTGAACCAGGTGAACCGGGCGAACCAGGCGAACCGGGTGAACCAGGAACACCAGGAGCACCAGGAGCACCAGGCGAACCAGGTGAACCGGGTATCGACGGAAAAGACGGAGTAGATGGCACCGACGGTAAAGATGGTAAGAGCGGAATTGTCATTGAAGATGAGAAAAAAATCGATTCGACAGTCGTAGCTGGTTCTGATAATGGTACAACAAATGGACCAGGAACACTTCCTAATACAGCAACTAGTCATCCATTTCTAATTGCTTTAGGAACAGCTCTACTTCTTGCTGGAGGAGCAATTATGGTAGTCCGAAGAAAGAAAATATTAAACTAATTAACATGGTCTAAAAGTGAAAAGTAGGAGGACAAGGAAAATTAACTTCTTTGTCTTTCTTCTTTTTATTTAATAATGATAGCAAAAAGAGCTAATGAATAGTTAATGACCGTAAGTAATTAATCGCTTCATGTAAGTGAAATAAGTTAGAAACTTTGGAATGTGTAGTTGTTTATTATATATGTTTCCTATTTTAGTCGTGATTCGAAAATTTGATTCAAATGAAACACGACAAACTTAGGGATTGGTAAGCGCTTTCAATAAACATATGATAGAAACAAGCTAAAAGTGAAAGGAAGTGGCTTATTAAACGAGAGGAATATTATATATAATGAGGTTGGATTTATATTAATTTTATATTTTAAATGGTAATTATACAAAGCTAGTTGAAGAGATAAGCAATTTGGGTAAAAGCAAAGGGGGAGGCTGTATGGATAAATCCAATTATTTTGCGGCAGAATTTAAACGAATATTTAACAAGAAATCAATGCTGATTTCTGTTGTAGTAGTATTACTAGTCCCATTGATTTATGCCATGATCATGTTATCGCCCAAATGGGGGCCACAAGACAATATTGATAATGTTTCTGTCGCGGTTGTAAATAATGACCATGGTGCAGATCAAGACGGAACTGTTGTTAATGTCGGTGACGAACTAGTTGAAAATTTAAAGGCAAATCCTACTTTAGGATGGGATTTTGTATCATCCGAGGAAGCAAATAAAGGTATGGATGATATGGAGTACTATATGACGATAGAAGTACCAGAAGACTTTTCACAAAAGGTTGTAACGGTGATGGATGATCATCCACAACGACCAGAGTTGAAATTCACACAAAATGAAGGGCTTCATTATATGGCGGCCCAAGTGACAGATCGTGCAAAAGACACAATCAAAGAAGAGTTATCTGCGAAAATCACCCAAACGTATGTAGAAAATGTGGTTGATCAATTGGGTGATGTAGGAGAAGGATTTACCGAAGCGGCTGATGGTGCTGATCAAATTAATGACGGATCAAATCAACTGAAAGATGGTTCGGATTTAATGCTAACTTCCTTAGTGGAAAAATCAGGTGATATCACACGTTTAGCGGATGGTTCACTGGAATTGAATGTTGGAACGAATGAACTTTTAACTAATTTAAATGATAAAGCACCTGATATTAGTAGGTTAGCGGAAGGTGCTAATGAATTATCTGCGGGAGCTGGTGAACTAAAAGCTGGCACAGGAGAACTGAAAGCCGGTACAGGAGAATTAAGAGCTGGCACAGGAGAATTAAAAGCCGGTACAGGGGACTTAAAAGTTGGTACCGGCGAACTAAAGGATGGAGCAGGAGAACTGAAAGCCGGTACAGGGGACTTAAAAGCTGGCACAGGAAAATTAAAAGCTGGTACAGGAGAATTAAAAGCTGGTACAGGTGAGCTAAAAGCAGGCACGGACAAATTAAAGGCTGGATCAAGTGAACTAAAGGCCGGCACAGGGGAGTTAAAGGCGGGCGCAGGTGAATTAAAAGCCGGCACAGGGGAGTTAAAAGCCGGCGCAGGAGAATTAAAAGCTGGCACAAGCGAGTTAAAAGCTGGTGTGGTTGAATTGAAAGAAGGTTCTGGGCAAATCCTGGATGGATCCGAACAATTAAAAGATGGAAGTAGCACATTGAAAACAGGTGTAACTGAAGAATTAGCACCAGGTGCTGCAGAATTAGCAGGAGGTGTCAAACAAGCTCAAGAAGGTGTGAACGAAACAATTACAGAAATGGGTAGACTACAAGAAAGTTTAGAGTTATTGTCTACATTGGATAAGGACCATGCGATTTATGACGGCGTTTTAAATGAGGCGTTGGAGGGAATTAACAGTGCTATGGAGGGCGCACCGCAAAAGCAAGAGGATTTCCAAAGACTTGTGGATGGTGCTAATGAACTTCAAACAAAAACGCAAGAAGGTAGTGATCTATCTAATGGTGTTATTGCACTTAACGACGGGTTGACAGAACTAGCTGCTGGAGCAACTGAATTAAATGAAGGAGCCGGAAAATTAAGTGACGGAGTTGCCGAGTTAGATGCTGGAGCAGGCGAATTAGCGACTGGTGCTGGAAAATTAGAAACTGGAGCAAAAGAATTATCTACTGGAGCAGGGCAATTAGATGCCGGAGCTGGTGAACTAGACGCAGGAGCAAGTGAATTAAATGCCGGGGCAAAGGAATTATCTACCGGAGTAGGAGAATTATCTAATGGAGCAGGTGAGTTAGATGCCGGAGCAGGTGAATTAAATACTGGAGCAGCTAAATTAAATGCTGGAACAGATAAATTAGTAGTAGGGGCCGGACAATTAGATGCCGGGGCAAGTGAACTGAACGCAGGAGCAGATGAACTATCCGCTGGAGCAGGTCAATTAGACGATGGTGCAAGTGAACTATCTGCTGGAGCAGTACAAGTAGCGGATGGAAACCAGACAGTTAAGTCAGGATGGGTTGATCTTCAAGATGGTGCGACCCAATTACATGACGGTTCCACACAAATTAGTGATGGTAATGCTACTGTGAAAGAGGGTTGGGCAGAATTAACGGATGGTGTCATCCAAATTGATGACGGATTATTACAAGTTGTAGATGGTAGTGCTGAATTACATGAAGGTCTAGAAGGAGGAGCGGAGCAAGTAGGCGAATTAGATCCTCAAGAAGATAATATCGTAATGTTCGCTGAACCAGTTGTACTAGATGGCGAAGTTATTAACAGTTTCCCATTTTATCGTGATGCGAATGCGCCATATATTATTACATTAGCATTGTTTGTCGGGGTATTAGCAATGTCATTTGTTGTACCATATCGAAAACCAGCAATATTGCCGCCATCAGCATTGTCTTGGTTTTCAGGCAAAGTGATGAAATTAACCGTACTAGCAGTGGCACAAGCATTAATTGTATCTCTATACTCACTGCTTATATTGAAAATCGAAGTGCATAGCAGCTTTCAGTTTATCCTATTTTCCATTTGGGTAAGCTTAACATTCTTAATGATTGTCTTGTTCCTAGTCGTATTAGCTGGCAATATTGGACGTTTTGCAGCACTAATATTTGCTGTCATTCAGCTATCAACTACAGGATCAGACTTACCAATCCATATGTTACCAGAAGGGTTACGTAGCCTAAGTGTGTTTTTACCATTTACGTATTCTATAGATGGCTTTAAAAATATAATTACGCTTGGAAGTACATCAACAGTATGGGCAAATATAGGTGTGTTATTTATTTATCTTGCAACATTTGCCATTTTATCAGGTATTGTATTCTTTATTCGTTATCGTAAAATAAAAGATGAAATGGAATACGAAGACGAAGTAACCGAATCAGCAATGTAATAAAAAAGTTTATGCCATTATTTTGATGGCATAAACTTTTTTGCTCAATAAAGGCGTGATAGTAGCTAATTTAACTTGCTATCTAAATTAATAATATGGTAAAGTATATACTAGATAATGGTCGTTTGTGAGAGGATGTAAAAGTATGGCTACATTTATTAATGTTGTACTAGTTATTAATGCAATCATCATGATTGTATTTATCGTATTACAATCAGGAAAAAGTGCTGGTCTATCAGGAGCAATTTCTGGAGGAGCAGAACAACTATTTGGTAAACAGAAAGCAAGAGGCTTGGACTTAGTGTTACACCGTGGAACAGTTATTACGGCAACATTATTCTTTGTATTAGCTTTCATCAGTGGTTATCTTGTATAAAGAATACATTCCCTTATTACATTTGTGATAAGGGATTTTAATTTTAATCTACTTTTTAAACTGAAGGGAAGTTGTATCATTGAAAATCAAAAAACCTGAACCCTTTACATTTGAAGCAGGTCCCCGTGCAGTATTGTTATTACATGGCTTTACGGGACATACTGCTGATGTTCGTATGTTAGGTCGTTTTTTAGAGAAAAAGGGATATACTAGCCATGCACCCATTTATCGTGGACATGGAGAAGAGCCGGAATCACTAATCAAAACAACACCAGAAGATTGGTGGAATGATGCATTATCGGCATATAATCATTTAAAGGATCTAGGATATAAAGAAATAGCAATTGCTGGACTTTCATTAGGAGGAGCATTTGCTCTTAAGTTAGCAAGTAATAATCAGGTAAAGGGTGTCATTCCAATGTGTTCTCCGATGTATTTTGATAATACGGAACAATTAACACAAGGATTTCGTACCTTTGCGAAACAATATAAACAGTTTGAAAAAAAGAACACAGAACAAATTGATTCTGAAATAAATGAATTGATGGAGAATTCTGTACCAATGTTCGATCATATTCGTACGTTCTTTCATGATGTGAAAGATGTAGTTGATCTAATTTATTCACCTACAATGGTTGTGCAAGCGAGACAGGATCAAATGATCAACCCTGAAAGTGCTGAATTTATTTATGAACATATTGCAACAGATGAGAAAGCGATTAAGTGGTACGAAGAGTCGGGACACGTCATTACTTTAGATAAGGAAAGAGATACGTTATATGACGATATTTATATGTTTCTAGAATCACTTAATTGGGAATAATAATAGATGTACATCAATTTTATAATTACAAAAAACAGCCATGACGCTACAATATGTAGTTAAGAACGGTACAACGAAACTACATGATGTAGCGTCGTGGCGACGAGTCCATATTTTGAAATTGATTAATGTATGACGATTTTGAAGAAAGAGGTGAGAAGATGAGCGAATTATTGCAAGATAAGATCTTAACTTATTTTAAGGAAAGTGGTACAAAGCCAATCACTGTACATGATTTAGAAGAAATATTCGAAATGGATGAAGCAGATGATTTTAAAATACTGCTTAAGTCACTTAATGAACTAGAACAACAAGGCAAAGTCATCCGGACGAGGAAAAATCGCTTCGGTCTTCCAGAAAAAATGAATTTAATTCGTGGAAAAGTAGAAATGAACCGAAAAGGATTTGCCTTTATAATTCCAGATGATGAAAATACACAAGACGTATATGTTCATTCATCTGATTTAGACTCGGCAATGAATAATGATATTGTTATCGTTCGTTTAGAAAAAAAGGGAGTACGAGATAATCGACCAGAAGGCGTAGTTATTCGAATCATTGAACGAGCGAATCAACAAATAGTCGGAACGTTGGAGGATAATAAGGAATTTGGGTTTGTTATTCCTGATGATCAACGAATTCCTAGTGATGTTTTTATTGCAAAAAGGAACTTGAATGGTGCTGTATCAGGTCATAAAGTGATTGTTGATCTTATTAAGTTTCCAGAGGGCAGAAAAAATGCAGAAGGTAATATCGTAAAGATCTTAGGACATAAAAATGACCCTGGGATTGATATTTTATCGATTATATACAAACATGGGATTAAAATTGATTTTCCAGAAGAGGTTTTAGAAGCAGCAACAGCAACACCAGACAAAGTAACAGAGGCTGATTTAAAAGGAAGAAGAGATTTACGTGATCAAACAATCGTAACGATAGATGGGGCTGATGCCAAAGATCTAGATGATGCGATTCGTGTTGAAAAATTAGCGAATGGTAATTATTTGTTAGGAGTTTATATTGCTGATGTAAGTTACTATTTAAAGGAAAATGGTGCATTAGATAAGGAAGCGGCACAACGTGGGACAAGTGTTTACTTAGTAGACCGAGTCATTCCGATGATTCCACACCGTTTATCAAATGGAATTTGTTCGTTAAACCGTGGGGAAGATCGTTTAACATTAAGTTGTGAGATGGAGATTAACCAGGCTGGTAAAGTAGTAAGCCATGAAATCTTCGAAGCAGTTATTAATACAACAGAACGTATGACGTATGAAGATGTGAATAAAATTTTGGTGGATAAAGATGAAACAGTACGACAAAAGTTTGCCCCACTTGTTTCTTTATTCGAACATATGGAAGAATTAGCTGAAGTTTTACGACATAAACGTATGAAGCGAGGTGCCATTGATT